>DAMAVY010000067.1:0-10959 GCA_032077725.1 Clostridium sp.
TTTTTCAAGCAGAAGACGGCATACGAGATAATCGCGCGGTCTCGGCATTCCTGCGGAACCGCTCGTCCGATATGGCAATTTTTGCCCGCGAACTAATGGACCAAGACCGTCAAGTGCAGATATTCCTGTTTGAATGAATTCAGATGGATAATCTCTTGCTACAGGATTTATAGGTTCACCATTGATATCTACTCTTTTCTCAGCAATTATACTTGGTCCATTATCATTTGGGTTACCCATTCCATCAAAGATTCTTCCTAGCATATCTTCTGAAACTCCAAGTTCTAGTGGTCTTCCTAAGAATTTTGCCTTAGTTCCTTTTAGATTTATACCAGTTGAACCCTCAAAAAGTTGTACCATGGCTTTTGAACCATTAATTTCTAGTACTTTACCTCTTCTTTTTTCTCCAGTCTGTAATTCAATTTCAACTAATTCGTCATATTTAACGCCTTCTACACCTTCAACAACCATCAAAGGCCCTACTACTTCAGTAACTGTTCTGTATTCCTTACGCATCTAGAACCCCTCCTTCGCTTATTAATTTGTTAACTCCTGCTACTAATTCCTCAGCGATATCATTAATAGTGCTTAGGTTATCTTCTGCGATATACTTACTTCTTGCAATTTTATCTCTTACATTTAAGTTTAATATATTTTTAAGGTAAACTCCTGCATCTAAAGCACGCTTAGCTTCTTTACCAAATTGAAGGATTAATTTAAGCATTTTATATTGCTTGTTCAATGAAGCGTATGTATCAACCTCATGATAAGCATTTTGTTGTAAATAATCTTCTCTAAGTGACTTAGCGACTTCAAGCTTTAACCTATCTTTTTCTGAAAGAGAATCTATCCCTACCAGTCTAACAATTTCCTCAAGAGAAGACTCATCTTGTAATAATGTCATAGCTTCAATTCTTAAGCTAGACCAATCGGAGGAAACTTCTTCATCCATCCATTCTCCCACAGTATCTAAATATAGTGAATATGAACTTAACCAGTTAATTGATGGGAAATGACGTTTATATGCAAGTTGTGCGTCAAGGCCCCAATATACTTTAACGATTCTAAGAGTAGCTTGGGAAACTGGTTCAGAAATATCGCCCCCTGGAGGTGAAACTGCACCTATTGCAGTAATTGCTCCTTGTCTAGCATCCTTACCTAAACATACAATCTTCCCTGCTCTTTCATAGTAATCAGCAAGTCTTGATCCAAGGTATGCTGGATATCCTTCGTCCCCTGGCATCTCTTCAAGTCTACCAGACATTTCTCTTAGTGCTTCTGCCCATCTAGAGGTAGAGTCTGCCATAATAGAGACTGAGTATCCCATATCTCTAAAGTATTCAGCGATTGTAATACCTGTATAAATAGATGCTTCACGAGCTGCAACTGGCATGTTTGAAGTATTAGCAATAAGCACAGTTCTCTTCATTAAACTCTCGCCAGTTCTAGGATCCTTAAGCTCTGGAAATTCATTTAATACATCAGTCATTTCGTTACCACGTTCACCGCATCCAACATAAACAACGATTTCTGTATCGCCCCATTTAGCTATTTGGTGTTGAACAACTGTCTTTCCAGCACCAAATGGTCCTGGTACTGCTGCCGCGCCACCCTTAGCAACTGGGAAGAACGTATCTATAACTCTTTGACCAGTAACCATTGGCTCTGTAGGTCTTAACTTATTAGCATAAGGTCTACCTTTTCTAGCTGGCCACTTTTGCATCATAGGTAGTTCTTTATCTCCATCGACCGTTTCTACAATACAAACAGTTTCTACAATTGTAAAATCACCGGATTTAATTTCTTTAACTTTTCCCTTTATTCCAAAAGGAACCATTATTTTGTGAAGTACTACAGGAGTTTCTTGTACTGTTCCTATTATATCTCCTGCTCCTATTATATCCCCAACACCTACTGTAGGAATAAAGGTCCAAACCTTCGTTCTATCAAGTGATTTAACTGAGATTCCTCTTTTTAAAAATTGAGAATGTGAAGCTTCAAGCATTGCATTAAGTGGTCTTTGGATACCATCAAACATAGATTCTATAAGTCCTGGTCCAAGTTCTATACTTAAGGGTTCTCCTGTAGTAATAACAGGGTCGCCAGGACCAATACCAGAGGTTTCTTCATAAACCTGAATGGAAGCCTTATCACCTCTCATTTCAATAATTTCACCAATAAGGCCTTTTTCTCCGACTTTTACAACGTCATATATATTAGCATCATCCATGTCCATAGCTACTACTAATGGACCTGAAACTTTAACAATAGTACCATTCTTCAAGTTGTTTACCTACCTTTCTATAAGATATTTACCCCTACAGCTTTCTCTACATAATCGTTAATTTTTTGTTTGCCGATGTTTAATGTACCTTGATTGCTTGGTATGAGTATAATTGCAGGTATAAGTTTTTTATTATACCTTGCAATAGTTTCTTCCAAGTTCTGCGCTAGCTGTTCAGTTAAAAATATTACAGCATAATTATCAAAAGCCATTTTATCAACAATCTTTCTTGCGTCTTCAGCTTCAACTGCAGGATAAACATCTATTCCTAGAGCCTTAAAGGCCAGTATTGAATCCTTATCTCCAACTACACCTATCTTATACATATAGTTCACGCAACCTTTCTCTGATAACTTCAACTGAAACCTTATTAATTTTACCTACCATTATAATTCTAATTACCTTTATTTCTGTTTCTTTAGCAATGATATATCCAATAATAGGTTCTGGTCCGAAGTTAACTTTTCTTGCGTCTTTTGTGTGCTCCATAATGAAATTATCATAAAGTGCATCTAAAGAAGATATATCAGAGGTTGCAGTATATCTGTCTAGTATGGAGAGTAACACTTCTCCATAAGGAGTTTTAGATATTTTTTTTATAAAAGACTCTAGAGTTTCATTTATTCCCTCTATAAATAGTTTACTATGGACTTCTCCTCCAGGTATTAATATACCTTCAAGAAACCTTCCATCTTTTTTTTGTTTGATGACCCTAAGCATTGTTTTTATATTAGTAATATCTATGGATTCTTTTACATACCTAGTAATAAAATCTATTTCCATAGCTTTAGCTCTTTCTAGCATATCGGAAAACATATATTTATCTAAAAGGGTATCTATTACTTGAGGGTCTAAGGTCTTATTAAACTCCTCTTCTACCTTTGATATAGCTTCAGCTATATGTTTACTTAAAGGTTTTAATTCCCCTGATATTATGGAGGTTTTCAAAGTATCTAAAGGAATAGTTCCAATAGGTATCAAGATATTTGATAAATCCTTTCCTAGAGCTTTTGCTTTTATTAAAACCTTTATATTGTGATAATCATATTTTACACTCATAATATCCACAACTTCTTTTATTGGAGATATTTTATATAAATTTATGTAAAGATTTATTAGCTCTGATCTAAGGATTTTTTCATAATCATATACTGAATCTAGATTACTAATATATTCGCCATAAGTAGTTTCTTGTAAAACCTTCAAAATCTCTTCAGGACTACCACTTTCGAGGAGCCTTTCAATTTTATTCTTATTAAGGAGTCTTTTTTCCATTACCCTCATACGAGCTACAGCATGGGTAAAATCCATTCTGTCCATTTAAATACCTCCTCACTGGTTTAAAAACAATATTTTTCCAATCTCAAATTCTAATTCATACTTAAGGGAATCTACTAGTTCTTCAAAGGAATAGTTAATTTCAATTCCATTTTTGCTTATTATGAATCCACCATGAACTTTATTAGATTTATTACTATAAGTTAGATTTCCTAACTTATTCTTAGTTTTAAACTCACTATTAATTTCTTGTAAAATGTCCTTGGGAAGTTTAGCTTCATCACTGTCGGACAATATTATTTCTTCATCACCATTAAGGTCTAAATTGTATATTGAGCTTTTAAAAAATTTAGTAAAATCTTCAAAGTTCATGTTTTCTAAATTATTCTTAGCAATATCAAAGACACTACTAATAACCTTCTGCTTTGCTTCTAATTTTTTATTTCTTATTTCTAAATCATTTTTAGAAATAATCCTATTTCTAATAGTTTTGCTTTCAATAGAAGCTTTTTCTAAAATAGAAGAAGCTTTTATTTTAGCTTCCTCTATTTTGTTTTTTATAATTGTATCAGCCTTTGTATTAGCTTCATTTAAAATTTCTGTTTTCTTTACTTCTGCATCCTTAATAATTTTAGAAGTAAGATTATCTAAGTTAGACATATTTTTCACTTCCTTAATTAAAAGTTACCACCCATTACTAGTAGAAGAGACATAACAAATCCTAAAAGAGCATAAGTTTCAACCATAACTGTTAATATGATACCTTTAGTATTATGTTCTGGTTTTTTAGTAAGAATTTGAATTGCAGATGCAGCAGTTCTAGCTTGTGAAATAGCTGATTTGTATCCTACTATTGCGATAGGAAGGCATGCTATGAAAAGATAAAAACCTTGTCCGAGTGACATTGCAGCATCTAGCTTAAGAGATACTAAAAGGGCAATTACAAATCCATATAGACCTTGAGTACCTGGAAGTAGTTGAAGAATCAATGCTTTACTAAATTTTTCTGGTTCTTCTGCTAAAAGACCTGTTGCAGCTTCACCAACAAGACCAACACCTTTTGCTGAACCTATTCCTGGAAATGCGGCTGCTAGGGTAACTCCTATAGCTGCAATAATAATTCCACCATTTGTCATAAAAAATTCCATCATATTTTTTTCCTCCTAATTATCTTCTTTTAATATTTTAAAGTATTTCAAATCATATTTTAAAGGTTCAAAGGGTTTACCTCCACCTTCATAAAACTTTCCAAAGAATTCTAAATATTGAAGTCTCAGCGTATGCACATATGAACCAAGAGCATTTATAAATAGATTAAATATGTGACCAACGACAAAAATTAAAACTCCAAATATCACTGTAATCCATGAGGTTGAAACAAGATCAACCATTACATTAAATGCATAGGCTATAAATCCAGTTGCAAGTCCTAAAGCTGCAAGTCTAGTATAAGAAACTAAATCTCCTACATAAGAAGTGATTCCGTATAATGCATATAATCCGGAAGCTAACTTTCCTCCAATGGATTTTGCATCACGGCCATTTGTAAGTACTATTCCTATCATTCCAGCAATAGTAGCATATTTTGCTATAGTAGAAATAATTGAAGGTACATCCACACCAAATCCACCTACTAACCAAATAATTCCTCCAATAAGAGTTATATACCAGAGAAAAACATCTGAAAATGCTCCAAAGTAATCTTTACTTCTAATTTGTAGATATGCCTTTATTCCTAGTCCAAAAAGTATTTGAATTAATCCCATACCAATAGATACAATCATTAATAATGCAACATTACTATCTGGTTTCATCCAAATTGGAGGTATAGGAATAAAATCTCCAAAGTAACTACCATACATTGCACCCCAAAATATAGTTGATATGCCTAATAAACAAAACATTCTCATTGTTTTTTTCATATCATCATCTAAATTAAAGGCCACAAGTGCAATTATTGTTCCAATAAGAATTAGAAAACCGTAGCCAGCGTCAGAAAGCATCATTCCAAAAAAGAAAATATAAAATGGTGTTAATAGTGGTGTTGGATCAATCTCCTTATATTTAGGTACACTATACATTGCCGTAACGCTTTCAAAGGATTCCACGATTGAATTATTTGAAAGTTTTACTGGAACCTCATCACCATCAGCAGCTTCTGATTCAAGATAATAGTTATTACCAAGGACATTATTTAGCATTTTTATTAAATCTTCATTTAATTCAGTTGGATAATATCCTTCCATAGCTACTATATTGTTACTTCTTAGAAAATTTGATGTAGAATTTAATCTAGCCAGTAGACAGTTATAATACTCACAAACCACTTTATATTCTTCTAATTTACTTAAATATACTTTAAGACTTTGTTTAATGGTCTCATTTTCAGAGGTTATAGATTTAATAGTACTATTATAATCTTTTATAACATCACTAGGTACTCCATCACAGCGAATATCTACTTTACTTGAATTATAGAACTTTAATAACTGTTCTACCTTTGCTAAGTCGTCTTTATGAGCTATAACCATTGAGTATGTAGTTCTTCCAATTGTACTTACCTTTTCAAGGTAGCAATTAGCTACGTTTTCCTTCAAATTAACCCTAAATAACTCAGCATTATCCTGAGGAATCTCACAAAATATTATTTTTGAATAAGTTAGATTTTTAATCTTAACTATATCTACATCCAAATTACTCCATGGCTTTAACTCTTCAATTTTGGATTCTAGATTTCCTATATAATTCTTATTTGTGTTTGCTTTGTTATCTTTTTCTTTTAATTCCTTGTAAGCTTCATTCCACTTGGATGTCTTTGCAGTTTGCTCTAACACATCATAGCTATAACTTGTTTTACCTTCTTTTAAACTTTTTAGAATGTTAGTTTTTTCACTAAATGTGCTCAAAAGTTCAATAACATATTTTACTTTTGATAATTCACCTTGGATTTCTGAAATTTCAATGCTTGAATTGTCTCTTTTTAAATGGTTTAATTCACTAATATCTTCTTTATTTAAGTCTGAGAATTCAACATTTTCAAAAGACTGCAATTTTTCAAGTAAGAGTTTCTTTTGATCTTCAAAGGCTAAGAGCGTAAATTTGTTCATTTTAACTATTGCCATTGAACTTCACTATCCTCTCAATTACTAAACTAACAGCCAAGTTAACTTTTTCAGAAGATGTATTTAATATTTCTTTTACATCTTCGTAACCTTTTTCCATTGCAAGCTTAGAGTCTTCATTACCACTGTTAACAGCATCTTCTTTCATTTTTTTTGCTTTTGACTTAGCTTCATCAATGATATCATTGAACTCTTTTTCTGCTTGCACCTCTGCTTCGCTAAGTATTTTTCTACTACTTTCTACTGCATCATTTAATATATTGGTTGCAGTAGTTTCTGCTTGTTGTATCTTATTAATTGCGTCTAGTGCCAAAGTATCACCACCTTTGTGTAAAAATTTATATAATAAAATCACCTATATCTGTCATCTAGTTAATCATTTTGTCATAATTTCAACAGATATAAGTAATTATATAACTAATAGATCTTAGTCAATAAATATATTGTCTATGTTGCCGTTACTTATATAAGCCACATAACATATTTTTTTAACTACCACTTTATCATTAATAATTTTCTTTATATCATGATTAAATTTAAATAAGCTTATCTTATTTATACTATTGATACCGTGCTGTTCCATGATTTTTTCTTTTATACTTCTTTCTTCAGTTTTATCAACTTCCACTCTAAGAAAATCTGGCACCCATTTGGTGTTATTAAAAGAGAAGTATTCATATCTAATAATATCTAGTAATAATGCTTCATCTCCTGCATTAACTGTTCTATTAAATTCAACAAATAAATAGTAATAATCTGTAGAGTTTATACTTCTTTTGAAATATCCTTTGCTATCATAAAATCTAGATAATTCATAGAAAAATTCAAATATATCAATAAATTTATCACTAGATGTGAAGAAATTTAGTATATTATAGAATTTCCCACTGTTAAGATACTTATCTACCATATGCTCAACTTTTTTTAGAACAATTAATTCATCATAACATATATTATTAGTTTTTAAAACCTCATAAGGTGGATAAGGAGAGTAAACCATTCCCCATTTTTCACTTTCTTCCCTCATCTGAGAACCCCTTAGTAGTTTTAGAAAACCTAATTGAAGCTCATTTGGACTAATTTCATATACTTCATTAAATGACTTTCTAAATGACTTAAAGTCTTCACCAGGCAATCCTGCAATTAAATCTAAGTGCTGCTTGATATTTTTTAGATCATTTAGTTCTAATACCTTTTCTTTTATAGTAGCGAATTCTACGTTTCTATTTATATTTTTCAATATTTCATTATTAGTTGTTTGAACTCCTACTTCAAATTGGAACATACCCTTTGGTGCTTTTTTTAATATTTCAAGTGATTCTTCACCAAATAAATCCGCAGATACCTCAAAGTGGAAGCAAGTCTCCTCACCCTTTTCAATTAGATAATTCCATACAGTACTCGCAAATACCTTATTGCAGTTAAAAGTCCTATCTACAAACTTTACTAATCTTACTTTCTTATCAATGAAGAATTGAAGCTCACGGAGTACTCTTTCTATGTCTAAGAACCTTACTCCATGGGTTGTTGAAGATAAGCAGTATTTACAATTAAATGGGCATCCTCTGGATCCTTCATAATAAACTATCTTATTTTCAAGATTATCCTCTATGCTATAAGGAAATTCTATATTATTCATATCCATTAAAGGCCTCTTACCACCATAAATAATATTCCCGTTATCATTATAATAAAGACCTTTTATTTTTTTATAGTTTTCATTATTTAGATTAAAAACATTGTCTCTACAATTATCGTTACTTTCATCAGTATTATTATATATATTATCTACATTAATTATTAAATCTATTAATTCTCTATAGGTTTCTTCGCCTTCACCTTCTATTAAATATTCTCCCACATTTTCTTCAAGAAATTCAACTGGATTAAATGAGGTTTCTGGGCCACCATACAGAATCTGAATTTTATCATCAATAAGTTTTATTAAAGTAGATAATTTTTTTATGAAATTGATATTCCATATATAACAAGAAAAACCTATAACATCAGGCTTTTCATTTAAGATTTCTTCAACAACTCTCTCTTCCCTATCATTTATGGAAAACTCCATAATATCACAAATATAATCCATATCCTTTGTATAGGACTTCAGGTATCTAACTGCCAAATTGCTGTGTATAAACTTTGAATTTACTGCAACTAAAACTACTTTCATTAATTGTTAACATCCTTTCTTTCTGCCTACAATTCTAAAGGTTCCATCTGAAGATATGCTCTCTAACACATCAAAATAGTCCTTTAGTCCGTCTTCAATTTTTATTGAGGTATTTTGTGTGAATAAATTTAGTAACTTTACTTGAAATTTTTTTATGCTTTTATCTGGAAGTGACACTGTAATATTTTTTTGTATAGTTTTAAAGGGCTTTTTTTCTACGTCCCAAATATAAATATATCCATTTTCCCTCATTAAATTATATATATTTTTAAAAAACTTTGTTTTTTCTCTATGGGATCTAACCTTACTCAAGGAAAAAAACAATATACAACTATCATAATATTCTTTTACCGTACCATCACTGAAAGATGAATTTTCTATATAATCCAGCTCCAGAGAGTTATCATAGTATTTATTTGTGTTATAGATAATTCCCTTATTTTCATAAGTGATATCTAATACGTTCCCTGTAAAAACTTCTTTTTCCAAACTTACATATAAATTATTCACTTTACACCTCCATATTTCATGTTAATGTAAATATTCTTTATAGCTATGTAAAATCCTCTTTTTTCCAATTTCCAAATGATTCAATCGGCATTTTTTGTTTCTAATGTTGTATGTTTTCAATAGTCATAATTGTATTATACAATACTTTTGAGTCTTTTTTTATATTCTCATTAAAAATTTACATAAAAAATTGCTACAGAGCTAACCTTAATTGGTCGACTTAGTAGCAGTTATTGTTTATTAGCCTATCATATTTTGAAACAGTATCTCTTTAAGGTTTGTTGACTTATCTGTAACAGTATCTTATTAAAGTTTATTTGCTATTTTATTTCGAAACAGTATTATATTAATGTTTCTAGATTTGATTTATTAAAAAGCATTAGTGTTCAATATCAGTATCTGACTCAATAGATTTTATTGTATTATAAAAGTCTAACATTAAACCCGCTGTGGTATCGCAAGCCCTAAGTAATATTACTTCTGAAACTCTCTTAAATCTATCTTTTTTAATCCTTAAATCTGCGAAGCTTCTTAATGTCATTACAGCAAATATTGTATTTTCAGTTATATACTTTTCTGGATGATCATATCTTTTTATCTGGTCTTGTAATTTAATGCTATAACCATTTTTAACTCTATCTATTATATAATCTTCAAAAGGTTTGTGTTTCTTTAATCTTTTCATTGCATGGGCCGGCACAGTAGAATCCTGTATTAGATGGCAAGCAGCTCCTAATAAAAACATAGATTTATTCATGTCATTATTTACTCCATAGAATATTGCTGCTTGGTAGTAGTTAACGAATTCTCTTTTAGCGTTTGAAAATCCATATAGTCCTATTCCTTTTTCATGATGATAAAAATGATTTGTACTTTTGAAATCTGAATCTGCCCACTTTACTCCTTTATTTAAGTCAGAAATATATTCTTTAAAGAAGCTATACTCTTCATCATATCCTTCTTGCTTCAATAATCTTAAAGATTCATTATTTAGGAACTTGTGAACTATACAGTCTGTTTTCTTTACCTTCTTTTTAATAGGATTTACAATTTTTATAAGGGCCTTCATGGTTTTGTTATAGGTTCTTTCTATTCTTTTCATTCGTTTTCACCTACGATTCTTTTGAATGGATGATATTCTAATTGATATTATTATACTCCTATTTTAATTTAATATTTTAAAATCTTTACCATTACTTAAAAATAAATAATAGAAGTTACATTAAGCTATTTTTTTGAAGCTATTGTAAATAAAACTCCACTTTTGCTATCTAAAATATAAAGTTTACTATTTAATATTTTCATGCTGGAAACAACACACCTATCTTTTAAGTTCACTAATTCTTTTGGGACACCTTTTACAGTGCTATATAATATACTATTATTCTTAGAATCATAGAAATATAAGCACATATTGTTACTATTATTTACTTCACCTTTATTATCTACTACAATCCATTTTAAACTGCTTACTTTATTATGTTGATATAGAGGAGCTGGTGGTGTCATTGGATAGTTTTTAATTAGTGGAGTATTTAATGTAGCAGAATCACCTTGAAATCTTGGGGAGTTTAATGGATCACCTCCAG
>DAMAVY010000068.1:0-10830 GCA_032077725.1 Clostridium sp.
ACCAGTGGAATGTGAAGTGCCTGGAGTGAATCAAGTTGCTATAGGAGAACAGGGAAATACCTATGGAAGTATACTTCGGAATGTTTTGAGGCAAGATCCTGATGTAATAATGGTGGGAGAAATTATTGACAGAGATACAGCTGAGGTAGCTATAAGAGCATCTTTAACAGGACACTTGGTGTTAACAACTTTGCATACAAATGACGCAAGTAGTGCAATTAGTAGGTTAACAAACATGGGAATAGATGCTGATATTATTAGAAATTCATTGATATTAGTTATAGCCCAGAGATTAACTAGGCTTATATGTAAAAACTGTAGAACTACCTATGAGTTAACCAGTGAAGAAATAGCTCTTCTAGACATGACAGAGATTAAAATGGGATATAGAGGAAAGGGTTGTGTGAAGTGTAGCAATACTGGTTATAAAGGCAGAACTGTTTCCTACGAAATCATGACTATTGGTAAGGAGTTAAAGGAAAATATCCTAAGTGGTGATAGTGATATATTAAGGAATATTGCAATTAGTCAAGGAATGATAACCATGAATGAGTGCTTTAAAACTTTGGTTATCCATGGAGATACAACTATGGAAGATTATTATAGCAATATGCAGGTTTATAATATTGAAAAAGCCTTAGGTGTTGACTATGGAATATAGATTTAAAGGTGTTAATAGTAAAGGGAAGACAGTAAGAGGTAAAATTAAAGCAGAAAATCAATGGACATTTCTTCAAGCTTTAAAAGCGGATAACATATTTTGCATAGATTATGAAGAAGTTCATGAAGTGAAAATTTTTAATTCTATGAGGAAAAAAATATCCCAAAAGACTATATCTCTATTTTGCAAGAGTATGAAAAATAACTTAAAGGCAGGAATATCCCTCACTATAGCCTTAGATTTAGTAATTAGCCAGATAAAAAATAAAACTCTTGCTGCAGTTTTAGAGAATGTTATTATATGTATTAAAAAAGGAGATAGTTTTAGTGAAGCTTTAAATAAATATAGAAATATTTTTTCGGAGTATTTTATAAATATGATTTATATCGGTGAAGAAAGTGGAAGGTTACAAGAAATATTAGGGTTTTTAGAAAAATACTATATTAAAGAATATAAACGGAAAAAGAAAATAGTTAATATGAGTATTTATCCTATGGTGTTAATGGCAACAACAATGGTTATAGGGATTGTGATGATAGTGAAAATTTTACCTACCTTTCTTAATTCTATAAATCAGGAAAATTATAAGCTGCCATTTATAACAAAGTTTTATATGGGTATATCCAAAGGAATAAGTAGTCTTGGAATATTTATAATACCAATTAGTATAGCTTTAATTGTAAGTGTGTATGCCCTTCATAGTAACTTAAAGAAAAAAGGCTTAATCGATAAGTTTTTATATAAAAGTCCCCTTATAAAAGAATTTCAAATGAAGAAATTTTGTTGTAGATTTACCCTTTCTCTTTCCATGATGATTAGCAGTGGCGTTGATTTAAAGTCCTCCTTAGTAATATTAAAAAGCTGTGAGGGGATATACATAAGGAAGCAGCTTTCTAAATGTATTGGTGCTTTAGAAAAAGGGAATGGACTACATGAAGGACTTAAAGAGGCTAATATATTTTCTGATTATTTTTTAACTATGATTCACGTTGGAGAGGAAAATGGAAGCCTTGAAGAGATGATCACTACCTGTAATGAAATATTTGAAGACGAACTGGAAATAAATATGGAACGAATTATGGCCCTTACAGAACCCTTATTAATAATATTTATAGGAATATTCATAGGTTCTATTGTGTTTGCAATTATGATTCCTATATTTAGTGTATATAATGTAAGTTATTAAGAATAGTACTAATTTAGAATAACTTTTAAGTGACGGTTGTATTTAGTTGAACTTGTATCATAAAGTGCACTTGGTAAAGAAGAGTATTATTATTAACGCCATTTTCATAGTTTGAGGATTTTTATGGCTTATTAATGCAACTTTTATGATTTAAAATTGTTTCGATTTTTAGATGAAATGAAAAAATAAGGAGTAAAATGAAAAAAAGAGGTTTTACATTAATTGAACTCATTGTGGTGCTGGGAGTAATGACAGTTTGTACAGCTGTGGTGTATCCCTACATGAATCATCATGAGAATAAAATATTAAAGATAGAAATGGAAAGCGGAGTTAATGGCGTTATTGAGTTTATAAATGGATGTAAAAGTTATGCTAGAAATAATGATGATTTTGAGAAACACTCTAAGATTGTTTTAGAAGAGAAAAGTATTACTTTATACCAAGATACAAGGACAATAAGGCAGTATAGCTTGCCAGATTCGGTAAAAATTACTCGTCCCTATGGGAATAATATTGTAATATATATAGATGCGACGGGGCAAATAAATCCGGGAAGCACGATAGAATTGTATAACTCTAGTGGTGGGCTTAAAGAAATAACTATAAAGGTAGGAACTGGATATGTCAGTAAGAAAAAATAAAGGGGTTACACTTCTTGAAGTAATAGTATGTATGTTAGCAATTTCTATTATGATATTAGTAGTTCTCAGGTTTCAAAGGGTAAACCTTCAAAGTAGACTGGAGGAAGAAAAGCTAAGAATTGGAATATTTCAGGTGGATGCAGTAAAAAACATTGTCTTATGTAACCTATCTTATAGGGAAATAGAAGAACAATTTAATAACAAAACAGTATTTATTCATAAAGAAAATATAGAAAGCAATAGTATTAGAACTAACCAAATTTTGAATATTGTAGATGATAGTATATGCAATGAATATCCTTTTATCAGGATTATTACACAAGAAGATTTAGCAAATCAATTAATGAAAATTGAGATATATTATAGCTTTGACGAGAAAAGGGAAATAAACAGTGTGTTTTATAAAGGAAATTATGAAAAGTAATAAGGGATTAACACTTCTAGAACTTATATCAACCATAGGCATATCTTCCTTACTTATGATTATGATGGTAACTTTTTTCAATGTGTGGAGTGTAAACTTTAAAAAAGATATTAATTATTCAAATGAAGTTACTTCAATATATGAAGCTCTTATGTATATTGATTATCATGTAAACTATAAAGGAGAAGGATGTTTTATAAGGGATAATAAACTTATAATTCCAAGTGAAAATGGAGTATCAGAAGATTATATTGATATAAATGGAAATGAACTTAGAGTATATTATAAAAACAAAAACACAAGTTCATATACGTATCAGCCATTATTATATGGAACAAAGAAATTCGAAATTACTCAAAATGAAAATGTAATATTTATTAAGATAACAACAGAAAATGGTGTCATGGCAGAAAAATGCGTTGGAAAGAGATAATAAGATTAAATTTGTAAAACTGAATTTTATTTTTTCTTAATATAAGGAGTTGGATATTGGAAAAAAACAAGGAGATTTTAAATAATAAGAGTAATAAATTGCGTATAAATAAATTTAAAAATTGTATAGATAATAGGCATAAAGGGTGGATATTACCATCTGTAATGATTATATCCACAATAATGCTTTTAATGCTTTGCAGTACTATGAAATCTTTTGATAACAGGAATTTTTATATAAAAAATTATAAAGAATACATTTTAGAAGAAAATGAAAGCAATACTCATAAGGAATATTTAATGAGTAGTTTTAATAAGTATATGGAGGATAATATTGACGAAATAAAAAGTCAGACTATAGACACATATTTTAGAAATGTAAAAATAGAGTCTCAAATTAATCATGAAGGAAGCTATATTAGTTATAATTCCGATAAGAAAGTCTTTGAAGTGAATGTAAGGGTATGGATATATCCATTTACAATGACCTTTGAGGAAAATGACATAAAGTACAAATTCAAATAGAAAATTGAGCTGTAAGGATATGCGTTACAGGAAAATGAAAAGATAAAATTAAGTATATTCAAGTAGTTATAGAGGTGGTCATAAAACCGTTTAAGGGAAGGGTATATCAGTATGAGAAAGAATCATATAATTGAAATGGACAATTCTAGGTGTAAGCTTATAGTAAACTCTAAAGAAGTTTTCTATATAAAAAGAGGGATGAATGCTTACAGTAAAGATTTGAAATCTAAGGAAGAAATCAAGAACTCAAAGTTAAAAATAATACTTGAGGGTGAAGAAATTTTCATATGTAGAATAGTAACACCAAGAGTTTCAAAAAGCAAATTATATTTAATTGTGAGAAATGAAATTATAAAAAAATTTCGTAATATGGATAATATTATATTTGATTATACGGTTTTTAATAGGACAAAGCAAAATGTGGAGGTATGCATATATTGTGTTAATGCAAGTAGGTTACCCCTATTAAACAAGGTTTTATTTGATAAAGTATATATAAAATCAATAGATACAATTCAACAGTTATATATAGATTATTGCAATAAGAGAATTGTGGAAAAGAGTTATATATTATTAGTCAATAAGGGAGAGTATATATATTTTTTAGAAGTAAAAGAAAATGTTTTAGTACGGAATAGAACAATGAAATATATGGACAATGATGTTAAAATCTTAGGCTTAGAGTTCTTAAAAGAGATAAATGAATGTAATGGGGAAGTAAAATCAATTTATATATTGGGTGAGAAAAATTCAGAAGTTATAAAAATAGCTAAGGTAAATGAAATGGAAAAATTCCTTGAAAGGGAGCAAATTTCAATGAAATAATAGGAGGATTTTATGAAAGAAAGGTATCATCCCTATTGGTATGAAGAAGCTTTAAAAAGTAGATATAAGAAAAATTTAAAAAAAACAGTAGTATTATTCATTTTGTTTATGGTTTTTATTTCCATGGAAATATGTGCAAATAAACAAGAGATTTCTGAAGTTAAGAGTAGTAGAAAAAGAAATATAGATATGGCACCTGAGGATAAAAAAGCAGAATCAAAGACTTATTTTATATTTAACTATGCATATAATATTATTTCCAGAGAAGAAATCAAAGTAAAGTCTTTAAGCATTAGTGAAGATAATTTGATAATGGAAATCGGGATAGATGATTTGGAGGATTACGGAAGAAAAATTAATTTACTAGAAAATAATTTTGAAATAATTGAGATATCTTCAGCAATTGAAGAAGGTGATAGTTTATATTTTAAAACTAGGGTGAAAATTAATGAAATCTAATACATATAAAGTCATGAGTGGAATAATAGTCATTTTAATTCCAATATTATTATTGGTTTGCTTTAAACAAGAATTAGATCTTAATGAATTAAAAAATAATAGTAGTAATCATAAAGTGACAGAGATATCAAAACCTAAGGAAAAATATGAATTATCCACGTTCTTAAGTGAACTTAATGAGTATGAAAACATAGAAATGAATAATATTATCTTAAGTGATACCTTTGGAGAGGTTAATATTCAATGTGAAGGAGACCTAAAAAAAATTGAAGAAATATTAAATTATCTTAGAAAAATGAAGGAAATAACAGACATTTCAGACTTATACATTGATGAAAATATGTGTAGATTTCACTTGGTGTTTAACAGATAGAAGCTACACATATTTTCATTTAGTTCACAATAGATAAAATATGAATTTTAAATGATTTAAAGCTTAAATTAAAAAATATTTAAAATATTAGGATTTTTATGTTGACGAATAGTTTTTCACTATGTATAATGAAACAAAGATAAAATTAAATAATAACTTATCAAGAGTGGTGGAGGGACCGGCCCTATGAAACCCAGCAACCTGTAATATGTATTTGATCATATGTATATATGTATTTACATTGGTGCTAAATCCTGCAGCGTATACGCTGAAAGATAAGAGGATGATTTTCATGCATGAAATTATGCACTAGAGATTTATTCTCTAGTGCTTTTATTTTTTTATTTTTTTATTTTCATTTAACCTAGGTAAAATAACTTAAGATAAAGTAGAACTTTACAGTAAAAAGGGCGGAGGGAAGCAATGATAGAAGTATCACATATTAATAAGAATTTTGGTGATTTACAAGTTTTAAAAGATGTATCCTTCACTATAGAAAAAGGACAAGTTTATGGAATCATAGGACATAGTGGAGCGGGGAAGTCAACAATACTAAGATGTATAAATGGCCTGGAGGAATATAAGGACGGCAGCTTAAAGGTTATGGGTAAAGAAATATCGTCTTTGCCAGAAAAAGAAATTAGAGAGTTTAGAAAAGACATAGGAATGATATTTCAGAACTTTAATTTATTAAAGAGGTCAAATGTTTATGATAATGTGGCATTACCGTTACAGTTATGGGGTTTTGAAAAGGCTTATACAAGAAAAAAGGTGGATGAGCTGTTAAAGCTTGTAGGGTTATCTCATAAAGTTAAATCCATGCCAAAGGAATTAAGCGGAGGAGAAAAACAAAGAGTTGCAATCGCAAGAGCTTTAGCATTAAACCCTAAGATTCTTTTATGTGACGAAGCTACTTCAGCATTAGATCCAAAGATTACAAAGGATATACTAGAGCTATTATCGAGAATTAATAATGAAATGGGAATTACTATTGTTATGGTTACACATCAGATGGAGGTAGTAAAAGGTATATGCGAAAAAGTAGTCTTACTTGAAAAAGGAGAAGTTAAAGCTGAAGGAAATGTGGAAGAATTATTCCTAAGGCCAGAATATTCCCTTAGAAAGTTTTTAGGAGAAGAGGAAGAAACTTTATTTAATAGCGGTGTAAATATTAAAATTTTCTTTCCTGCAACCCAAAGTGAAAATTCTTTTATAACTAAAATGGCTAGGAATCTTAATGTAGACTTTTCAATAGTTTGGGGGAAGTTAGAAAAGTTTAGAGAAAATATATTAGGGTCATTAGTTATTAGCGTCGATGATGAATCAAAGGAAGCTGTCATTGGGTATTTAAAAGAAAATAAGTTTCAATGGGAGGTACTATAAGTATGACAACAGAAGTAATTATTAAAATTCTAAGAGATTCTTTATTGGAAACTTTAATAATGGTTGGGGTATCTACATTTTTTTCATTAATCATTGGAATGCTATTGGCTACAATTTTGATTTCAACAGATAATGATGGACCAATGGAAAATAGATTTATTTATAAAGCTTTAGATATAGTTATTAATATCCTTAGAAGTTTACCTTTTGTGATTTTAATGGTGGTGGTGGTTCCAATTACTAGGATTATTGCAGGAAAATCTATTGGCACAACAGCAGCAATAGTTCCATTAACAATTGCTGCAGCTCCTTTTGTATCAAGAATTATTGAAAATTCTTTAAAAGAAGTTGATAGTGGAGTCATAGAAGCAGCTAAGTCATTAGGAGCTACTAAAACTCAAATTATATTTAAGATAATGATAAAAGAAGCATTACCATCTATTGCGTCAGGACTTACCCTTACAATAATAAATATCATAAGCTATTCTGCTATGGCAGGATCTATTTGAGGCGGCGGACCTGGAGCAGCAGCCATAACCTATGGATATAATAGGTTTAATGTTCCGGTTATGATATTTACAGTAGCGGTTTTAGTTATATTTGTTCAATTAATACAGAACCTAGGAAATTATATATATAAAAAGCTTAGTTGATAAAATAAAATATTATAATGAATCAAAAATTAATAGATACTATTTAGGAGGAAGAGAAATGAAAAAATCAATAA
Source organism: Clostridium sp. (assembly GCA_032077725.1). Taxonomy (GTDB): domain Bacteria; phylum Bacillota; class Clostridia; order Clostridiales; family Clostridiaceae; genus Clostridium_J. Next base: position 7,637 of record DAMAVY010000068.1, read on the forward strand.
AAAAATTATTAGCATTAACATTGGCATTATCTATAGGAACAGCTTTAGTAGGATGTGGATCTTCTGATAAGAAGGCTACAGAAACTAATGGTAAAGACAAGGTTATAACTATAGGGGTATCACCTGAGCCACACAAGGCAATTGCCCAAAATGCCATTAAACCAATACTTGAAGCAGAAGGATATACTGTAGATATAGTAGAATTTGCAGATTACATTTTACCTAATACTGCCCTTGCAGAAGGTGAACTGGATGCAAACTTTTTTCAACACATACCATACTTAGAATCAACAGTAAGTGAGAAATCTTATGACCTTACTTATACAGCTAAAGTGCATTTAGAACCAATGGGGGTTTATTCTGAAAAAATAAAAGACTTAAAAACTATTAGTGAAGGTGCTGAAATTGCAGTTCCTAATGATCCTTCTAATGGAGCTAGAGCATTAAAACTTTTAGAAAAAAATGGATTAATTGAAATTCCAGATGGAGATCTTATAACTGTAGCAGATATAACTTCAAATCCTAAGAATCTTAAAATTACAGCTCTTGATCCAGAACAATTGCCAAGAGTATTACCTGATGTTGATGCAGCAGTTATTAATACAAATTTTGCTCTAGAAGCTGGACTTAACCCATTAAATGATGCACTAGCAATAGAAGGTAGTGAGAGTCCATATGCAAATGTTATTGCTATAAGAACAGAAGATAAAGATTGTGAAAAAATCAAAGCATTAACAAAGGCTGCCAATTCAGCTGAGGTAAAAAAATATATTAATGAAACTTATAAAGGTGCAATAGTTCCAGCTTTTTAGCTTTAAATTTTAAAAATACATCCTTGCTATTAAGTGAGGATGTATTATAATGAGTAAATCTAAATAAACTATATGTATAAAATATGGTTATCTTTAAAAAATTAAATTCAAAGGTTTTTTTAATATATCAAAATGGTGTTGAAAATTTCTATATATGAGGGTATAATGGGTTTGCAAAGAATGCATAGTTTTGGTAAAATATCATTGTTAGTGAAAAAATGATAATTATAAATTAAAAGAGTAGCTATTAATTTGTAATAATAAATGTTAATGACCTTTATTATTACAAATTAGTATTCTTATTCATAACTACGTAAGGTATTAAAGTGCTTTAAACAGGTTATAATAATTATAATTAACAAAGGCTATTATATATTGGGAGGTTACATTATGATATCAGCTGGAGATTTAAGAAAAGGAACAACTTTTGAAGATGGTGGACAAGTATTTACCGTTGTAGATTTTCTACATGTTAAACCAGGTAAAGGTGCTGCTTTCGTAAGAACTAAGCTAAGAAATGCTATAACTGGAGGAGTTACTGAAACAACTTTTAACCCAACTGCAAAGTTTCAGGAAGCAGTTATAGAAAGAAAAGAAATGCAATATCTATATTCTGATGGAGAATTATATTACTTCATGGATCAAGAAACTTTTGAACAAGTTCCTCTAGAGTATAGTAAAGTAGAAGAAGCAATAAAATTCCTAAAAGAAAATATGTTCGCAATTATCAAGTTCTATAAAGGAGATGCTTTCTCAGTAGAAGCACCAAACTTTGTTGAATTAATGATAACTGCTACAGAACCTTCTGCTAAAGGAAATACTGCTACTAACACTTTAAAACCTGCTACAGTAGAAACAGGAGCTATAGTTCCAGTTCCTCTATTTATTAATGAGGGAGATACTATAAGAATAGATACAAGATCTGGAGAATATATGGAAAGAGTTTAGTCCATAAAAAATAAAAACTAGTTTTCAATTTTGAAAACTAGTTTTTTATTATATTCAGTTTCAATGGTTTTTAGTAGAGGCTAAATTTAAAATTCACTTTTATATTGATGATTTAAGCATCCCAAGGTTGGGATGCTTTTTTTTGAGCTTTGTACTACATAAAATCAAAAAATCCTTCTGATTTAAATAAAAAAATAAAAATATTATAGTAATAATTAGCACCCAAAGATAATAACAATAAAATAAGAAAGGGTGATATATGTGATTACTAAAGAAGTTTTGGATATTTTACCTCCAGGCATTAGAACAGAAGTTGTAAATTTTGGTGCTGATAGTAAGTTACAAGAAATCCGGTTAAAGATAAATAAGCCTCTTATGTTTATTGTTAATAACAACGAAATAAAGACCGGCTATATTGCAAAGCTTGAAGACATAAAAGCGATAATTCAAAGAATAAGTAGCTACTCTATTTATGCTTTTGAGGAAGAAATAAAACAGGGATATATAACTATTCAAGGGGGACATAGAGTTGGGATTTGTGGAACTTGCGTTTTAGATGGAGGTCAACTCAAAACTATAAAAAACATTTCTTCTATTAAAAGAAAATGACTGGAATGAGATCAAAACTATAAAACTCCATCCGTAAAAAAGCCCTGATTTAAATCAGGGCCTTTCTTTTTATTTAATATTCTGCCTAATCACGACGATTATGTGGTCGCTGCTGTTCTTGTTTACGTCGCTGATCATTCCAGCGTGGATTATTAGAGCGGTTTTGCTGAACCCGTTTACGCTGCTGTTCTGCCACTTTCTTACGTTGTTCCAGCTGCTGGCGACGTTTACGTTCGGCCTGCGCCTGTTTCTGACGCTGATTACTCAGATTTTTGCGTTGCTGTTCCAAACGTTGTCGTTCCAGTTGAGTTTTACGCCGGTCCAGTTCTATTTGCCGACGCCGTTCCTGTTCCCAGTTACGCTGCTGAATATTTTTGCGACGTTCCAGTTCCAGTCTTTTACGCTGCTGTTCGTATTCCCAGCGTTGCCGATCATAGCGACGGTCTTGATCATAACGATAATCATAACCTCGATCGCGACTGTCATAACGTCCGTCATAATAACCATCATCAGGAAAAGCCACACAGCCTACGGCTAAAAATGCAGTGGCTAAAGATACCGTTATTATTCTTATCGCCATAAGCTATCTCCTTTTATACAGACTTCTACATTAAAGTCGCAAAAGTGCTGTAAAAATCTCACTTAAACTCTGAATGACATTTGATTAAATTCAGGTTAGCGTATTTGGCAGATGAGCTATGTACATTGATATTAAGACTTATATAAGAATATGGTCACTAAAACCCTAATCATGAAGAAAAAATGAAGAATTATGGGAAAAGGATGAAAACTCATGGGTGTGAATAATCCGGTCACAAAATTTGT
>DAMAVY010000069.1:0-10792 GCA_032077725.1 Clostridium sp.
AAGTGTGCTGCTGGTACTGGGAGATTTTTAGAACTTATGGCTAATACTTTAGGTTTGGATATTACAGAAATGTGCGAAAAAGCAGAGGATGGCAGCATGGTTACTATAAGTTCAATGTGTACAGTTTTTGCAGAATCAGAGGTTATCAGTTTAATCGGAAGTGGTAAAAGAAGAGAAGATATAGCTTACGGCGTGGTTGAATCAATTACAGATAAAGTTAAGTCTCTATGTCAAAAACACAGTGAACCCTTTAATTATTTTTTAACTGGTGGTTTATGTGATAATGCTTATATAACTAAAAGATTATCAGAAAAACTAAATAGTGAAGTTAAAACCCATGCCCTTGCAAGATATGCTGGTGCAATCGGTGCAGCATTAGTAGCTAAAAAAATAATAAAACCCTTCAAATAATAATTGCTTTACATATATTTCATGGTATAATTTGTATATAGTTAAGACATAATTGTATGAAATTAGTTCTTTAAAAAGGGGGTAACTAGTTTTTGGATAAAATTTTTGTGATATTTATTATTATTGTAAGTTGTATTCTATTAAAAGAGTTATATACAACATGTTACCATGGTAAACTAATTATAAAACTATATGAAGGAAAAGCAGGGGTTATATATTGGATAGTACTTTTTGTATTATGGTGCCCTTTCTTATTTGGAGATATTATGACATTTTTACGATACCATAGTTGGTATTATATAAATGATATTTTACTTCGCATATTTGGGGTGGAAATTTTTATTATTAATATAATAGCTGAGCTTAGATATTCAGAAATAAGGGAGAATGGAATATATAATCATATTTATTTTCATAGGTGGCATAAAATTCGTAGTTATAATTGGGTATCGTCAAACACAATTAAGTTTAAAGTTAATATATTTATGAAAATAAATGTGAATTTTAAACTTACAGTAACTGAACCCTATGATAAATTAAAAATAGATGAAGTGCTAAATAAGTACATTGGTTCGTAATGTACTTATTTAGTTGTGAACAAGAGGTCCATGCATGGGTTTACCCCTGCATGGACCTCTTCTTGACTAGATTTGTTTTTCTAGCTTTGCTCCATAGGACACTCCGCTTCATATGCGTTTTGCTTGCTAATAATTCTTAAAAGTTTCAATCTAACTTCATGTCCTTCATATAATCAAATGCAGTTATATTTTCTTCAAGTATGGAATAATAATTTATCATCATTTCGCCTAGTGAACGTCGCGTATTTTCACATTTAATTTTATGAATACTTTTATCAAGTCTACCATTTACTATAAAAGTTTTAAAACAGTTTTTGCATAGCCTACAGGCCCAACAGTCCAAACAATCCTCCGATAGTTCTATATATTCGTCGAAGATTTTTTTGATTTTTGATGTATCTATCCAACTCTCAACAGTACCGATTTCATAGCAACCATCTGTTTTTTCACATATATGAAGCTTATGGTCTATAGAAACGAATGTTCTAAGTGAACCAGGTAAACAGCAGCCATTTGGATATATTCTATCTCCCATAGGGGTTTTGGAACGATGATAAAAACGCAGATAATTATTTTTATTGATATGTTCAATCAAAGAACCTTTTAAGCAGCCTTTAATGTTACCATTTGCATACTCTTCAAACAACTTTAAATTTTCTTTATTTAATGTTTCATAATCCTCTATGGTAGGAGTATATTCAAACCCGTCAATACTATCATCCATGTATGAAAAATATTTATTGTTTTTACTTACCAGTAGTTCGGAAGAGAAAAAATCATTCACCAATTTGAAATTAAATGGTGGTGCACTAACTACAGAGAATGAAACATTTTTATTATAATAATCTTCATCAAGTGATTGTAAATATCGTAAATTACCAAACAAAAGATCAAAACTACCCTTTCCATCATTAAATTTTCTATATCTGTCATGTATTTCTTTAGGGCCATCAAGACTAACAGCAAATTTAAAATTATTTTCATAAAGAAATTTACAGATTTCTGTACTTAAAAGAGTTCCATTTGTAGTCATACCCCAATTAATATTCTTTTTATAGGATACTTTCGTATATTCTACAATATTTTTAATCAGTTCAAAATTAAGCAAGGGTTCTCCACCGTAAAAAGATATATTCACTTTATCAGATGTATTTAGGAAAAATTTATCTACTGCAATTCTTGCTGTTTCATAGGACATGTCCTTATTACTATGCCTTCTAGCTCCAATATATTTTCCACTATAAATACAATAGCTGCATCTAAGATTACATCTTTCAGTAACACTTAGGATTAGATGCTGATTTGGAGAACTTTTTATTATATGGTCAAAACTTAAATCGTCACAATAAGCAATTTGTGAAGGATGATGTGTAGAGAAAAGGCCATCCTTTTTTACTACATCTTCTATTTCTTTCCATCCTTCGAGTAACTGTTTTCTTGTATTTTTATCTTGATGATACTTTTTCATTATCACGTTAAAATTGTGCTCTGAATAATCATCTATATATTCATAGACTGCACTGCTTACCTGGAAAACTCTGTTGGTATTTACATCATATATATATTTGTTTTTCCTTGTTTCAAACTTAAATATAAAAGGCTTCATTTTTCATACTCCCAATAATCAAAGGTTAATACCACTGACTCTTATTAAAATTTAGGGTGGATTGCATACACAAAAGTTATGGTACTAGTTGTTACTTTATTAGACTAGTTTGTCACTTATACTACCAGTGTATAAAATAAATCAGATATCACACCACTGTTGTAGAATTGCCATTACAACTCGGTTGAGGTGGATCTGAATAGTAAATTCCTGCACCACATGAGGGTTCCGGACCATTTTTAGGTTTCCCTGTCGTGGTACATGAGGGTCCCTCCGAACCATTTTTGGGTCTCCCGGTCGTTGTACATGAGGGACCTTGTGATCCTTTTTGATTTGGTTTTTCAATATCTATTTCCTTCATTCTTTTCTCCTTCTAGGGGTAATATGAGCGAACGTGCAACCCAGTTGCAAATTAAAAGTCAATTACACCTTCGCTGTCACTACCCCTTCTTAATATTTTTAATACTAAGTATTATTATTATCATTAACTTGATTATTATTCGACCAATTAGGGGGTTATGATAATTTGGAATAGAGTATGATGATTTGAAACTCACAGTAACTGAACCCTATGAATGGAATGCTGACCACAATCCCAATAGCTGCACCTGCTACCGACATAAAGAAGTACTTAATAATGTAAATGCTTTTTATTCCAGCATTTTTATTCCTATAGCCTTCATGATTCCAATTTCTTTATAATCCTCTTGTATTGTAAAAACAATTGTAAAGCGAAGAATGAAAAATGCGATTAAAATTAGGCAGATACTTACCACAATCAATATTGCAGCCATTATCATGTCCATAATATATATCATTTTCACCGTGGAAATTGGCAAATTCGTTACGGTTATAAAAGACTGCCTGACAAAATCCTTTTCCAGTGTCTTAATGTCACTGGACTCTATTGCATAGAGATTCATTATCATTGCATCCTTGGAAGCAATAAGCACCTCGAAATCTTCATGGCTTACATATAGTTGCTTATACCCCACAAATGAACTGCCAAATATCGCATCTTTTACAAAGCATTTAATAGTAAACTTCTTCGTTACATCTCCGACCTTAAAAGTTAACTTATCTCCTACCTGTAGATCATTTCTTTCTCCCTCAATACTTGGAAGTGCAATTTCCCCGGGCTTCAATTCAAAAGATTCATCCTCTAGGTTGAAAACTTTGTTATATGTCTCGGGAACTTTCGTAATTGCAGTAGATGCGATGCATTCATATTTGCTTCCATTTTCCTTTTTCAAACTATCTTTTGTAACAATAATGGTCTTATTTACAAGATAATCCGTAATACTTTCTTGTTTGGACAGCCACTTATCGATAGCTTTATCATTTGACTCTTCACCAAGGGCTAAAATAGTATAATCTGTTACATTAGCTTTTTCAATAAAATAATCTACCGCACTAGTGGTGACAATCAAATTATTCACACTACTCGCCATAAAAGTGCTGGTTAAAATGATGAATATAAACAAAATAAGGTTCATTGCCTTTTTCCGTTTTAAATCTCTTTTTAATATATTAAAAATCATCCTCTTCTTCCTCCTACCTTATAATAGGAGTATACCTCTTCAATTATTAAAGAATCCTTAAATCAACTAAAGATACTTTAATATTATTTTTTTAAAAATAAGACATCCAACGAATCGGATGCCTTAAAACAATATCACTTTACAATTTAATATTACTTAACTTCAAAAAAAGATTCAACATACTGATCAAGTACATCCATTGGTCTTGCTCCTTAAAATCTGGATTTGTCATAGTTATATAGAATACTTGTGCCAACTACTACATCCTCAATTTTCTCGATTATGAGCCAATCATCCATATTACTCTGATGATCAAAATCCAATGGTCCTATTGATTTTACATCTTCAAATTCCACTAAACACATACATTTTTTATGCCAGCGTTCTTGTTGTTTTTTCGATAGATTTAACTTGCCTTGATTTTCCTCTAAAGTAGAAATGATTTCTTCTTCCGTCAATTTCACAAAATTTTGTACGCTCTTAACAGTTGCCATTGCTGTGATTTTTCCAGTACCCTTTTTCATAAAATACAAAGTTTCTTTCTCAAACACTCTGCTATGAGGAATCTTTCTCCCCCCAGCTGCTCTTATTATCATGGACTTTGAACCATCCATTATTTTTTCTATCACCTTTTCTTTGTCATCACAGTAAACTAAATGTACCATCTAACATTCTCCTTCTCAAATTATAAATTTTCAACATATTATTTATCCTCTGTTCTTAATTACAATTGACCCATATTCCCAATAATTTCTTAAGTTTATCTCTTTCTAATAGTCTGTATGAACAGAACAACTTTATGTTAATCTATGAAATCAACATATAGATTTGAATTTATAGTTATATTATACAACAAAAGGATGCAGTTTTGGATACTGAATCCTTTATTGTTTGAATCATATAATAAACTATATTTCAGTAAGGAGAAAATAGTTTCCCGTATATCTATGTACTGTTCATTATCGCTTTAATATTGGACATGTTTCCACTAACGAAACCGGTTTTCGACATTATTCGAATGGTACCTGGCCTAGCGAGGACATGCTAGTATGTGAGCTTGCTTATAAAATAAGTGCATAAAATGATGCAAAATAATACAGAATATCACATAAAACCCACAGAAAATATTACAAATTTCTATGGGTTTTTAAGGATATTTTGAAAAAACTCGAAATTTAATCCTATAAAATAACTTTACAGTAATAATATTACATGTTACAATTATAACAAAAATATGTATCATTGATATTTCTAAAACGGTAACACACCTATACAAAATATTTGATTTTAGAATATTAAGAAAATATGAAAAAATCCTTGTGAAATGGTGTGTGAATCTGTAAGTGCTTTTGTACCTTATGAATAATAAAAATGATCTTAATGAGGGGGATTTGTTAATGGATAACACTACTTTAAAGGTAAGCGAGAATATCATATTTAAAAAAGTTAAAGATGATTATTATATTTTTTCAAGTAACTTGAATGATTATATACTGGAAGGAGTTTCTTCAGAAATATTTGATTTTATTTGTAAAGGATATTCATATACTGAAATTGTAAATAGTATTAAAGATAAGTATGATGTAAAGCAAAGTATTATTGAAAGCGATGTAACTAGAATAATAAATGAACTTACACGTTTTAAAATTCTAGATTTACAGAATGAAGAACTACTACATGAAGAAAGTATACATGAAAAGGATCTAATTAATAATGAAATTAATAATGATGATGATGAAAATTTAAGTTTGTTTGATAAAGGTCACAAAAAAAACATACCAATTAATGTAGATTTTCATGTTACTTATAAGTGTAATTTAAAGTGTAAACATTGTTATGCTGCAAGTCAAAATACGAATTTTAGTAATAACGAACTTACTCTTGAAGAAATCAAAAGAACTTTTGATCAGCTTGATGAACTAGGAACTTTTTATTTAAGAATAACAGGTGGAGAGCCATTTGTTCATCCTCAGTTCAAGGAAATTCTAAAATATGCATACTTAAAAAAATTTGCAGTTTCAATTGTAACTAACGGAACTTTAATAAGTGATGATATTCTAGATGATTTAAAAGAATTTAAAATTAGATCCTTAACCTTTAGTTTGCATGGAGGCGATGCTAGTGTCCATGATGCTTTTGTTGGGCAAAATGGAGCATTTGAAAAATTAAAGAAAAATATAATTAAATGTAAGAATAAAGGTTTACGTGTTCAGTTATCTTGGGTAATTACAAAAGATAGTTATAATGAGTTAGAAAAAATAAGAAAATTGGGTAAAGAACTTGGAATACCTGTAGGAATTGGTACTAGAATAGTACCACAAATGGATGGGGATCTTGCTCCAAAACAACATAGATTATCAGAAGAACAGTTAAGTACTTTTATTAAAGAAAACAACCTAGAAATTAAACCTCTAAGATGTACAATTGGTACTAAATTGCAAATAAATAGCAATGGTAATGTACAACCTTGTTTATTTGTAGACGACATCTTAGGTAACACAAGAGAAAGTAGTGTACAAGATATTTGGAGAAATTTACTTAAGACCAGAGATGAAAAATATAAAAATTATTATACAACACCTAAAGAATGTGAAGTATGTTTGTATTATAAAAAATGTCATAGATGTCCAGGTATTGCTAATATTGAAGGTGAAAAACCTAATATATGTTCTGAGACCGCTAAGTGGGAAGCTAAAGCATTTTATTTAGCAAAGAATTAAAGATGGGGGGACTAAAGGTGAGAGGTAAATTAATTATAAACGAAGATATAATTTCTAGAACAGTAAATGGAAAAGTGTTCATATTTAGTGACACAAACAAATGTGTTATAAATAAGGTTGGTGTGGAAATATGGGAATATTTAACACAAAATTATTCATATGATGAAATAATAAATAGATTAACTATTAAATATAATGATGTTGAAAAATCCTTAATTATAAAGGATGTAGATAATACTATAGAAAAACTAAAGGAGTTAAATATAATAAGTGAATTAGGTGATGGTTCTAAAAAAGAGGTAGCGGAAAATATTAATAATAATGCAAAACCTTTAATATATGATTTTTATAAAGAAATTGATTTCTTATACAAGGTTGTATTAGAGCTAACATATAAATGTAATAATAGATGCCTGTACTGTTACAACGGTGAATATAAAGAAAAAAATGTTTTATCAACGGAAAAAGTAAAAGAGATTATAGATGAGAGTTATAGATTAGGTGCTATGCATTTAAGCTTAACAGGTGGAGAACCACTATTAAGAAAAGATATTGTAGAGATTATAAAATATGCCCATGATAAAAAAATGTTAGTATCTCTACAAACTAATGGCACATTAATTACAGAGGATTTTGCTGAAGCAATAGAACACATTAAACATTTAAATATAGCAATAACAGTTCATAGTCATGATGCTGAGATTCATGATAAATTTACAAAAGCAAAAGGCTCACATGAAAAGGCTATAGAAGGAATTAAAATTTTAAGAAAACATGATATTCCAGTTAAGATTAGATATGTGTTAACTACTGAAAATTATGATGGTATTGATAAGTATGGTGAGTTTGCAAGGAATTTAGATGTAAAAGTAAATAAAAGTCCACTACTATACCCTACTGCTGCGGGATCCCTTGAACCTTTGAAATTCAGAGTAAATGAAGAGCAGATAAATATGTTAATAAAAAATAAAAAGTATAATCCACAAAAAGATCCTTGTGGTGCCGCAAAAACAAAAATAATAATCTCTCCTGAAGGTAAAGTTTATCCTTGCTCTTTTTATCATGAGGAGTTAGGTGATATAAATGAATCTACAATAGAAGAAATTATTAATAGTGATAAAACTAAACAAATACAAAAATTATTTGAACAACCAGCTTATTGCAAAAGCTGTGATAAGGAAAAAAACTGTCCTAGGTGTCCAGTAATAACTTATTTTGAGAAGAATGACTTTCAAGGTATAAACTCTTTTGATTGCATGATAGCAAGTATATATGATAAACATGTAAAGGAGAATATTGGATAATATGTACAAGGATATAGAAGTAAATCCTAAAATCGCATTTTGTAGAATAGATGATTCATATCATATTTTAAATTGTCATGGAAAAATATTCACCACAAAAAATGTATCTACTATGATATGGGGAAAATTAGTGCAAGGTTATTTCTTAGAGGATATTGAAAAGGAGTTAATTGAAGAATTTTCTGATGTTGACTCAAATTTAATAAAAAATGATATAAAGAATTTCATATCAAAGTTAAGTGAAGAAAATATAGTAATTAGCAAAGAAATACCATCAAGTAATATCAAAATGAAATATATAAAACCAGCTAATTTTGTTGAATTGTGGAAAAAATCCATTGAAAATAAAGTACCATTAAAGGTTGATATAGAGATAACTAATATGTGTAATTTGAAATGCAAGTATTGTTATGTGGATTTTAATAAACCAATTGATATAAAAAACATTGACTATAAAAAGACTATAGAGCTGCTTGATGAGTTAAAGGAAATGGGAACCTTATTCATAACAATAACAGGTGGAGAACCTACATTACATCCACATTTTAAAGATATATTAAAGCATGCATTAAAAAATAAGTTTTATGTTAGGATTTTGACTAATGGAAGTGCATTAGATGAAAATGAGATTAAAGAATTAAATGAGATTTCTAAAAATGGACTACTATCTATAGATATTAGCATGCATAGCTTAAAAGAAAATGTTTTTGATGATTTTACTCAAAAACAAGGAACATTTAAAAAGGTCATGAAAACCATAGAGCTACTTAAGGAAACAGCAATTCCTTTAAGTTTAGTTTGCAACATTACTAACGTCAATATAGATGAAATCGAAGATATAAGTAGTTTTTGTGAAAGAAATCAGATAGAAATACAATTTAATCCAATAGTATATCCAACTATAAATAATTACTCAAATGATAAATTTTATTTAGATAATATTCAAATAAGAAAATTAATAGAAAAAGATATATTTTCTCCTAAAAGAGGTATATGTGTAGCATTAATTTCTAAGTGCTGGATCGACTATAGAGGAGAAGTAAATCTTTGTGAGTTGATTAGGACTTCTGTTGGAAATATTGCATTAGAAAATTTCAAAAATATATGGAGTAAATTAACTAAAAGCAAGGAATTAAAAGATAAATTAAAGTTAGACAAAGAATGTTTAAGTTGTAATATGAAAGAAAAATGTTCAATCTGTCCAGGAATTTTAACTTTGACTTCGAATAAAAGGTTCTTTTGTAATTCAGCTAAAGTTGCCAATGATATGCAAGTATAATTAAAGAATTCTTTAGAATTCTTTTGTTATAAATATTATTAAAAGGAAAGGAGGAATAAGAATGAATAGATATGAATCACCAGAAATAGTAGAAATTAAAACTGCACCAGAAGACTCAGCAATGTTTAATGTATGTGACGGGGGTTGCGCTTAATATAAATAAAAGAGAAGTATCACATGATACTTCTCTTTATTAAATAAATAAGGAGTATAATTGTGAAAAAATATATATTTACAGATAAGAAATTGCTTAGCGGTTCTGTGTTTTTTTCAATTTTAGTTACGCTTTCAGATATCGGAATTGCATTTATTATTAAAGCAATACTTGATTTAGGAGCAAATGGTACTGTTAAAGAATTAAAGTATATAGTAATATTTTCATTAATATTTGTTGCACTGACTTACATTATTAGCTTTTTAGGAAGAAAGTTTCAAGCTCTTTATATAAAAAAGATAATGGTAAAATTAAGAAGAGATGTTATAGAGAAAATATTGGATAAGAATATGAGCAATTATTTAGAAAAAAATTCTGCAGAGTATATATCTACTATAACAAATGATTTAAAAATCCTTGAGTCAAGTTATTTTAATAATATCATTGAAATAGTTTCTAATTTTTTCAGGCTAATAATTAGCTCAGTTGCGCTTATATATCTAAACAAATATATAAGCATTTGTATTTTTGTTATAGTAGCAATAAGTATTTACTTACCAGTATTGTTTAGTAAGAAAATAAGCTATTGCAAGAAAGAATATTCTAATAAGTACAGCGCTAATACTGTTAAAATAAAGGATATTTTTGATGGATTTGAAGTTATCAAAGGATTTAATATTAAAAATCAAATAATAAAAGAATATAATAATTATAATGAAGATTTTGAGATTAGTAATTATAAGTACAAAATTATTACAGGCATTTCAACTATTTTCTCTAACTTTTTAGGGTTTGCATTATTTTTTACTTCTTTAACAGTTGGGATTTATTTAGTTATAAATAAATCATTTACTGTAGGCTCATTAGTTGCCGTAACTCAACTAATGAATAATATAAAGTTTCCAATAATAAATATATCTAATAATTTAAATGAAATTAAGGGAAATAAATTTATCATTGAAAAAGTTAATGATATTCTTCATTATGAAGACCATGCTGAACAGAGAATAGAAAAGTTTGTTTTTGATAAGGATATTGAATTTAAAAATGTAAGTTTTTCATATAGCAATCAAGATAAGAGCATATTAGAGGATATAACCTTTAAAATAGAAAAAAATAAAAAATATGCTTTAGTAGGGCCTAGTGGTAGTGGAAAGTCTACTATTTTGAAATTAATATTGGGCTATTTTGATAATTAT
>DAMAVY010000070.1:0-10682 GCA_032077725.1 Clostridium sp.
ATAGTATAGAGTATGGAGAAGTTAAAATTTCCTAAAGTATTTAGTTTTCTAGAAGATAAAAAAATAAGTTTCTATCTATGATTGATTGTAAGCGTTATTTAATGGAGGAGATTATGAAGAAAAAAACATTAAAAAAACTCATTGGTACTTTAGTTTGTACATTTATATTTGCTTCACTATTTGCAGGGTGCGGTAAGGATGAACCAAAAGTTAATGAGTCTGGAAGTAAAGAAGTAGAGAATACTGAAGAGGCTACATTAACAACTATAAAACTTAATGAAGTAACAAGATCAATTTTCTATGCGCCTATGTATGCAGCTATTAGTGAAGGATTTTTTAAAGAAGAAGGAATTAAAATTGAATTGTCTACAGGTCAAGGTGCAGATAAGACTATGCAACAGCTTATTAGTGGGAGCGTAGATATTGGATTTTCAGGACCAGAGCAAGTAATTTATATTTATAATCAAGGTAGAGAAGATTATCCAGTGGTATTTGCTCAGTTAACTCAGAAGGATGGATCATTTTTAGTGTCTAGGGAAAAACATAGTGATTTTTCATGGAAAGATATTAAAGGTAAGACAGTTATAGGTGGAAGACCAGGTGGAGTACCTGAGATGGCACTTGAATATGTATTAAAAAACGAAAAAATTGATAAAGATAAAGATTTGAATTTAATTACAAATATATCTTTTGATGCAGTACCAGGAGCATTTAAAGGTGGTACAGGGGATTATGCAGCTATATTTGAACCAACAGCCAGTGTCATTGCTGAAGAAATAGATGGTTCTATAGCAGCATCCATTGGAGAGAGTGCAGGAAGTCTTCCATATACATGTTTTTATGCGCCTCAATCCTATATTAAAGAAAATCGAGATTTATTAGTACATTTTGTGAAAGCTATTCAAAAGGGACAAGATTGGGTAATGGCTAGTGATGATACTACAGTTGCAGCATCTATCAAGGAATTCTTTCCAGGTACAGATGCTCCGTTAATTTCAAAAGTTGTAGGAAGATATAAAGAAATTGAAGCTTATGCAAAAACACCAGTGGTAAGCAAAGAAGATATGAATAGACTTATTGACGTTATTCAGTCTTATGATTCAGAACTCATAACTGAAAGGCCACCATTTGAAAATATAGTTGATAATACAATTAGTGAAAAGGCTATGGAAAAGTAAACTTATAAAATTATTCCCCCCCATTTTTATGAAGTTAAAAAATAGTCTACCTCATTAATAAAGTATTACTCATATTTAGGCATGAACCTTGGAAAGACAATACAAGGTTCATGCTTTCTGGTTTAATTACAGTTATTTTAATAATTATTTATAGTGTTGAAGACCAGCCTTAGCTAAATCAAATTTAATATTTTAAAGGTAAGTTAATTGTTAAACTTCAGTGGTTTTATTATCAACATTAAATATAAGTTCATATATTAGTATTAGTATAAAGTGAAACTTTTCAAGATTAAAAATTAAAATGCAAAAGGATACAATAAACGCAATAGGGAGATGAAAATATGAATAGAGTAGAGATCAAAGATGTCTATATGAATTATCATACACTAACTGCAGAAACCGTTGCACTAAGAGATATTAGCTTTTCAGTAGAAAGTGGAGATTTCATAAGTATAGTTGGTCCTTCAGGTTGTGGAAAGTCTACACTCTTAAATATAATATCTGGACTTATTAAGCCTTCCTCGGGAGAAATCTTAATTGATGGAAAGGTTCAAGATGGATATTCAAATAATATTGGATATATGTTTCAAAAGGATCAATTATTTGAGTGGCTAACAGTATTTGAAAATGTGAGTATAGGGCTTAAAATTAAAAGAATGATGAATAAAGAAACGAAGGGTAAATTAGAAAAACTGTTAAGAAATTATAATCTGTGGGAATTTAGAAATCATTACCCAGGACAGCTATCTGGGGGAATGAGACAAAAGGTAGCATTGATTAGAACCCTATCTTTAGATCCAGAAGTATTACTACTTGATGAACCTTTCTCAGCTTTAGATTATCAAACTAGACTTAATGTAAGTGATGAAATATATGAAATAATTAAAAGCGAAGGAAAAACTGCTATCATGGTTACTCATGATATAGCAGAAGCAGTGTCAATGTCATCTAAAGTAGTAGTTCTATCTAAAAGACCTGCTATTATTAAGAAGATAGTGAAGCTAGGCTTTGATGGGGAGAATCTAACTCCTTTAAAGTGTCGTGAACATGATAAATTCAGGGTGTACTTCAATGACATATGGAAGGAGATGGATAAAAGCGATGTTGATAAGTAACGAGCACCAGAAGTATTTAAAAACTGTAAAAAAGAGAAAAAGGAATATTCTTTTAACTAAAATACTTATATTGGTTACATTTTTTGTTCTTTGGGAAGTGTTAGGAGATTTTAAAATAATTGATCCATTTCTAACAAGTACTCCATTACGTATGGTTAAGAGTTTACTAAAACTTTATAACGAAGGTTCTTTCTTTAGGCATGTAGGTATAACTTGTTACGAGACTATAATAGGATTTACTTTAGGGACTTTATTAGGTACCGTAGTTGCTATAATGCTTTGGTGGTCAGATTTTCTATGTCAGGTTTTAGATCCATATATTGTAGTGCTGAATGCTCTTCCTAAAATTGCTTTAGGACCTATAATAATATTTTGGGCAGGAAATGGAATGAAGTCCATAATCATTATGGCATTGCTGATTTCCATAATTTCAACAATAATAAGTATACTTTCAGGCTTTAAAGAAGTTGAAGAGGATAAGATAAAGCTTTTAAAAACTTTTGGAGCGTCAAAGTTTAAAATTTTAACTCACTTAATTATTCCAGCTACAACCCCAACTTTTATATCAGCACTAAAAATAAGTGTTGGGCTTTCATGGGTGGGGGTAATAATGGGAGAATTCTTAGTAGCAAAAGAGGGACTTGGTTTTCTAATAGTTTATGGAGGACAAGTGGCACAACTTGATATGGTAATGATGAGCGTAGTTGTCCTTGCAGTAATTGCTTATTTTATGTATGAAGTGGTTCATTACTTTGAAAAAAGATATGCTAGAAAAAATTAAAATAAAAAGTTAAACTGGAAAGTTAAAATAAAAAATTAAGGATAAATATTTTAGATGAATTTGAAAATATCCCCAAGGTTAATATCTTGGGGATATTTGCTAACAAACATGATATAATTAGGTAAATAGAATAATGTTTGGGGGATAACATATGAATAAAAGAAAAGCGTTAGCTTATGTGACTTTATTAAGTGTAGTAATAGCTTGGGGAATATCTTTTGTTAGTATAAAGATACTATTAGAAGTATTTTCGCCAATAGCAATGGCTTTTGTAAGATTTACAATTGCTACTATAGCACTTATTGTAATAAAATTATTTACTAATAAAGAAAAAATTAAGAAAGAGGACTACGGTAGATTAGCTGCCAGTGGAATTTTTGCTATTACTCTTTATTACATTTTTGAAAACAATGGAATATTAAGAGTGTCTGCAAATTCAGCTTCAATTTTAGTAGCAACCCTACCTATAGTAGCTACGATTTCTGATAAAATTTTTTATAAAACAAAGATTTCAAGGAAAACCTGTATTAGTATAATAGTATCAATCATAGGAATATATTTAGTTATAGGAAAAGACGTTATAGAGGGTTCTTTACTTGGATATCTACTTATATTTGGTAGTGTCATAATTTGGTGTGGATATTTAGTAATTACAAAACCACTATTTAAAAAGTACAGTAATATAACCATTACTACTTATCAGGCTATTTTTGGAACTTTGGCTTTCATACCATTTTTACCATTTGAAAAAGTAAATTTTTCAATGATTAATGGAAATATAATTATAAATCTTCTATTTTTAGCATTAATATGTTCTTCTTTTGGAAACTTTGGGTATAACTTTGCCTTTAAAGAATTAGATGTAGGTATATCTACATTATTTTTAAATCTATGCCCAGTGGCTACTTTTGTATTTAGTTTTTTTATACTTGGAGAAAGTTTAGAGTTTACTCAAATTATAGGTGCAATAACTATTATTTTATCTGTATATATTGCTACAAAACCTCCTAAAGTAAAGGAGAAAACTTACGATAATATTTAAAAGGCTAGTGTATAGGCTGTTAAAGATATTATAAAATGTATATTGAAAAACAGTAAATTATATTTAAAAACATATTAAAGAAAATTTAGTTTATAAATGTGAAAGGGGGAGCACTATGAAAAAATTCTTTAGACTAGTTACATTAGCAATTTCATTTGCTGCATTGGTACTTGTTTTAAATATATATTTATATGAAAGTGAAAAAGTTAGTGCCCTCCAAGATCATATGGGTTTTCTGGCAAGCAAGAGTGATATTAACTACATAAGTTCAGAAGAGGAAGCTAGACTGAAAAAAGAAGAAGAAAAGGCTGAGAAAAAAAGATTAAAAGAAGAAGAAAAAGTAGCAAAAGCAGAGGCTGAAAGAATCGCTGAAGAAGCAGCTGCAGCTAAAAAAGCGGAAGAAAAAAAATTAAAAGATGAAGAGCTACAGAAAAAAATTGATGAATTAGAGAATCGTTTAAAGAATATATTTAGTTCTTCAAAAAATGTAAATCTTGATGTAGATTTAATTAACCAATTACCTGAATATCAAAATGGGTGTGAAGCTACATCTTTAACGATGATGCTAAAATATGCAGGAGTGACAGTGGACAAAACTACAGTGGTTGAGAAAATGAAAAAAGATACTACTCCAATTAAATATGATTTAAGCGGGAATATAATAGAATGGGGAAATCCAAAGGTGGGGTTCGTTGGAGACGTTACAGGGAAAAATCCTGGAAGTTCCATCGATCCAGTTGCACTAGCTCCAATTATTAATGAATATTTACCTGGTAAGGCTTTAGATTTAACAGGATGTGACTATGATGATTTAGAGAGTACTCTATCTAGTGGAAGACCTGTAGTAATTTGGGTTACCCAAAACTTTACTGAGACTATTCAATCTAGAAAATGGATGCGCAGTGGAGAAGTTGTAACCTCGTTCTCACCACAACATACTGTATTACTTACAGGAATGGATGAAAAAGTATTATATTATAATGATCCACTCACTGGAGAAAAAAATGCGAGTGTTGATAAATTAATTTTTAAGTCAATATGGACTAAAATGGGAAATAAGGCGCTTTCCTACTCCAAATAAAAGAAATATACAAAATCTAAATTGGTAGTAGGAAAATGAATAAAAATATTCATACATTTATCTGATATCTAGCCACTGTAACACTCCCACTTCTTTAAGAGGGAGATAACAGTGGCACGACCCTAGATAATAAGTTCAACTAAGATTCATATGGGGATCAAACCCCATCTGAATCAAGTTTCACTTGATATATAGTATTAATTAATAGATGGCTCTGTTTTAACATTATTTTAAAACAGAGCCATGCTTATATTAAACAGAAAGTTTTTAATTTAGCATAATGTTAAGGGGTTAGTTACCAAGGATACCAACAGAAGTATAAGCATTACTTATAGCTTGAACTTCAGCAGAGTTAGCACCATATAAATCTGTAGCTGCTTGGACTAATCCGAGCCTTGCTTCAGCAAAGTTTGTAGTAGTGTTGAAATAAACTGTTAGTGCTCTGTAGTATATACGAGCTGTTTTCTCGCAACCGATATTTTGAGCTACTAGATAAGCAGCTTTATTAGGAATTCCAGAGTTGATATGAACTCCACCCCAGTCTCCGCTACTAGTATTTGGTAGGTTTTCATAGTCAGCCATATTAGCTGGTTGATCAAAAAGGGTTGGATTTGCTAAACTTCTTAATGCATCACCAGATATACCAGGAGTATATATTTCATCTCCTACTACCCAATCAGAAGAATTAAATTGCCATTGACCGCCACCTACAACATTGTATTTATCATAAGTTTGTACTAAAACGCCAAATACATCTGACATGGATTCATTTAAAGCACCAGGTTGATTTTCATAATCCATATTTCCAGAATTTGAAGTTACTCCATGAGTCATTTCATGAGCAACTACATCAAGATCTCCTGATAATGGACCGAAATAGCTGCCATCACCATCGCCGTAAACCATTTTGTATCCATTCCAGAAGGCGTTGTTATATGAATTGCCATAGTGAATAACAGAGTTTATTGACATACCATTATTATCTAAGCTATTTCTGTTAAATATATTTTTATAGAAGTCATATACTGACTCAGCATAACTATGAGCACTTACAGCAGTACGATCACTAATAGTGGTACTTGTACTTGTCATTAAAGTACCAGTTGTTGTGGATCTATAGTTAGCTGTATAAGTGTTTATAGTTCCAGTCATAGGTTTGGTAGTATCTTTTAGTTGATAAGAATTCTTGCTTGTTGGTTTGTATAGATTTAATTCTCTTGTGGTACCATTTACTGCAATACCTGATCCAACAACTGGAGTAGCTTCTCTTATTAAACTTTTAGAAGCTATTATATCGCCACTATAAACATCAACAAAAATTTCGTAGCTTCCCATTGTTGGGAGGTCATAAGCGATATTTACTTTATATACTTCATAAGCTTTAGAGTCATTAAAATATACATACTTTTCAGCTTTAACTTCTTCTGATAATTCAGTAAATTGTTTAGAACTCTTAGCTATCTCTATAGCTTTGTCTGCAGTTATTACTTTACTGTTTTTTTGGGTTATAGAAGTTATTCTATTTTCCAATGTTCCTGTTAAACCTGACATAATCCCGTTTTTATCAAAATGAACACTTATTGTTTTACCATAAACCTTTTTACCGTTAAAGGTTTGATTGAGTTTTACATGGGTACATCCTAAATCGTCGGTGTCAATGCTAATAACTGAAAAGTTATTTTTTACATCTTTCATATTAAATAGAGCAATATTCTCATTCAAGAAATTAATTACACTACTAGATGATGGCTTAACTGTTTCAGATAATTTACCATTGATAAACAGCTGAGTACCATCATTACCATTAATATAAACTTTCTCCTTTCCATTATTTAATTGATTAAACTCCTTTAGAATTTCTACTTTTTCCTTTGCTGGTTTGTTTAGTTTTAAACTTTGTGCATTTACTGGATGAAATGTGCATGTAACAATTAAAGCTGAACATGCAAGGATTGCGATTAATTTTTTTTTCATAATTATCCCCTCCTAAAATTTAACGTTTTAACGTTTTAAAGTTTAATACTTTAAAGTCTTATACTTTCATTATATTATTTTGTATCAATTTTGCTATAAAAATCTTTAGACAAATTATTGTAAGATTATATAGGATACAATGTGGTAGTTAGCGTGTATCTTACAACATTAATGCATTATGGTAAAAAATAGTTGAAATAAAGGGATTCATAGTAATTTATAGTAGATACGAACAGTTTTAATAGGAGGTATAACAACTTAATAAACAATATGTACCAATACAATATTAACATATGTGGTTGAAGTTTCAGTTTAATTAAATAAGTGTATATAAGAAAATAAAAGTAATAAATTTCATGACATTACATATTATGCACAAGCAATTGTCAGAATTATTGTAGTAAATATATAAAAGTGGTATGATTTAATTAAACCCAACTAGAGAAGGGACTGATTAAATAGAGTTATGGAAAGAAATATAGAGTTTAAAAATGGGAACGAAAAGATAAAATTATTAAGAAAACAACTAAAAATGACTCAGCAAGAATTTCAGGATTCTCATTTTACAAGGGGATATTTGGGGCTGTTAGAAAACGGAAGAAGAAACATTACTCTTCAAGCGTCTAGAACTATTGTTAAAAAATTTTTGGCAAAAGCAAGTGAACAAGGAATTGATTTGAAATTAGAAGAGGATTATTTTTCAAGAAGTGTTCAGGAAGATGCAAGAAGGTTTTGCGAGGAAAACTTGAAAAGCAATTTATCTTTAGAAGAATTAGAAATCATTATGGATATTGCAAAAAGATATAATCTTGATATGATTGAGGCTATGGTTTATAAGAAAAGAGGAGATATAAATTTTGGGGAAAATGAATATCTAGAAGCTTATAAAAATTATTTTTATTCAATGGATATATTAAGAAGCAATGATATTAGTGATGAAATATGTTATATATACAATAGGCTAGGCTGGTGTAAATCATGCCTACTTGATTATGAAGAAGCTATTGTATATTTTAATAAGGCAATAATTAATTCAGAGATATTTAAGAAAGATGATATATTAATGTATGCAACGTATAATTTAGCTATATGCTACACACGTACTTCAAAATTTAATGAAGCTATAGAAATTATTGACGAATTTATAAGAAAGTTTAATACTGAAGAATATTTTTTAAATTATATATATGCGAAAATATTAAAAGCTAATAGTTATGAAGGCTTGAAAGATATAGAAAATGCTATTTTAATTTTTAATTCTGTCATAGAATTAGTGAAAGAGCGTCAAGATGATGAAAGTAGTAAACTTTTAGGTCTTATATATAGTAATTTAGGTTCCATATATACTAAAAAAGGTGAATTATCAAAGGCTTTAGATTATTATAATCAGTCTCAACAAATCAGAATGAAGGTAGACAAAAAAAATGTAGCTCATACATTAATTGAAAAGGCAAGTATTTATATTGAAAAAAAACTTTATGATGAAGCCATTATGATAATAGAGCTTGGAATAGAAAGAGCTAAAGAATACAACGATTATGAATATATCATTAGAGGCTATGAATTATTAGAGAAAATTTATTCTAATACTGGTATGAAAGATGATCTAGAGAAAATAATTAAATCTGTGATAAATTTTTTGGAAAACACAGGACAAAAGGATTCACTGATAAAATACTATATTAAAATGCAAGAACTTAATTTTAAAAATAAGGAATATGATAAGGCTGAAAAATGTTTATTTAAGATACAAGAAATATTGTAGTATATTTCGTGGGGTGGTATTATATGTATATAAGGAGGTGTATGGACGAATGAGTAAATTTTGTAAAAAATTGAGTACTATAGGTGTTTTGCTTTTAGTATGTAGTGTTATTATAGGTATGCCAAAGATCTTAGAATATCCTCCATATATGGGCAGCCACAACTCAAGTATATCACAATAATTTATAGTTAAGCTAAGTTGCTATTTAAAAGTGGAATTAGATCCTACTTTTAAATAGCTTCTTTTTGTTATATTAAGACCAATATATAGCTCATTGACATTATATGTTATATTATAATTAAGATAAATAAATATACAAATTGACATATAATAAGACTGTGAAAAAAGTCTGTACAAAATGAAATTTTCTTCATTTTACACAGACTCTAATTTATAACATATTATCTTTCTTTAGATGCAACTTCTTTAAGAATTCTTTCAATGAAGCTATCTAGTGCTAGTGCACCTTCATCATCATTTTTACGGCTTCTTACAGATACTGTTTTATCTTCAGATTCTTTTTCGCCTACAACTAGGATATAAGGAGTTCTTTCATTACGAGCTTCTCTAATTTTATATCCAATCTTCTCAGCTCTGTAGTCAGCTTCCACTCTGATATTATGCTCTCTTAGTTCTGCATAAACTTCATCAGCATAATCATGATATTTTTCAGAGATTGGAAGTAGTTTAACTTGAACTGGTGCAAGCCAAACTGGGAAGGCACCTGCATATTTTTCAATAAGAAGAGCAAGTGTTCTTTCATAGCATCCTATAGAAGTTCTATGAATAACATATGGATGCTTTTCTTGGCCATCCTTATCTGTATAAGTCATTCCAAATCTTTCTGCAAGGGAGAAGTCAATTTGAGCAGTTATTATAGTATCTTCTTTACCGTGAACATTCTTGATTTGCAAATCAAGTTTAGGTCCATAGAAAGCAGCTTCTCCAATAGCTTCAGTGTACTTTATGCCAAGGTGATTTAAGATTTCTCTCATCTTATCTTGTACTGAATTCCATGCTTCTGGCTCTCCAATATATTTTTCTTTGTTATTTTCATCCCATAGAGATAATCTATAGGAAATATCTTCTTTTAGTCCTAGAGTTTCAAGCATGTAGTTAATCAAGTCAACTACTCCTTTAAATTCAGATTCTAGTTGGTCTGGTCTACAAGCTATGTGACCTTCAGAAATTGTGAACTGTCTTACACGGATTAATCCATGCATCTCTCCAGAAGATTCATTTCTAAATAGAGTAGAAGTTTCACCGTATCTTAGTGGTAAATCTCTATAACTTTTTGAACCAGCTTTATATACTGTAAATTGGAAAGGACAAGTCATTGGTCTTAGGGCGAATACTTCGGCATCCTTTTCTTCATCTCCAAGAACAAACATCCCATCTTTATAGTGATCCCAGTGACCAGAAATTTTATATAAGTCGCTCTTAGCCATTAGTGGAGTCTTAGTTAAAAGATATCCTCTTTTTTCTTCTTCATCCTCTACCCATCTTTGAAGGAGTTGAACTATTCTAGCACCTTTAGGCATAAGAAGTGGAAGTCCTTGACCTATAGCTTCATCTGTAGTAAATAATTTAAGTTCTCTTCCAAGCTTGTTGTGGTCACGCTTTTTAGCTTCCTCTACAGCGGCTAGATATTCATCTAAATCAGTTTTCTTAGTAAAGGCAGTTCCGTAGATACGAGTAAGCATCTTGTTTTTCTCGCTACCTCTCCAGTATGCCCCTGCAATTTTA
>DAMAVY010000071.1:0-10680 GCA_032077725.1 Clostridium sp.
TCTACTTTAGGTGTAGGGGCTTCTGTAGTAAATACTATATTATTCTTTTTTGCAAGATCCGTAGCTGATGGTGTGATTATTTCACTGCCATCTAGATAAAATATTTTGTCGCCGTCTAATATTGATTGTTCAATGTCTTTTGCACAAATTAATTTTTTCATATTTTCACTTCCTTTCAAAGAATACGACATCCATAAAAATTTCTAAAATTATATTACTATTTTTAGAAATACTAGGTTTTAACCAAAACTACAATCATCATCAATTATTCCAATAACAACTGCATCTACAGGAATATTGTCATCACCTAGCATTCTACGAGCAGCTGATCCAGTACTAACGATAACCCTATCTCCAATACCTGCACTTATAATGTCAACAACAATAAATCTGCTTCCATGACCTGTTTCACAAATTTCCTCAGCGAGCATAAATTTAAGTCCGTTAAGTGATTCTGCTTTCCTAGTTGCCCATACATTATCAATAAGTCTTGCTGCTATCATATTGTTTTTCCCTCTTTCATTTTCAGTTTAATCTCCTCTATTGCAGATTCAACTGATGATGTGTCACCAAAAATACCAATCAAAACCATGTGTTGGGGACATGTACCTCTAATATCTTCAACTGTAACCCCAACAGCTTTCTCAGCAATATCTGCAGCATAAATCATATCGATAAGTTTTCCTTGAACAAGTCCTATTGAATCAACACTGTCTAAATCCGTTATTGAATTTACACCAATTCGTCTCTTAAGAATATCCTTAGTGCTATGAGAAGGCGATTTTATAATTCTAAAATCCACTTTTAAACACTCCCTTATTATTCCATAATATCTTGGGTGCAACTTAATGCAATTCCAAGTGGTGTAACAAACATAGGATTTATAGGTTTATGGGTATATACTCCTGTTTGCTTCTGAATAATTTCTTCAATTCCTGTCAAACAACAAGTACCGCCTACTAGAGAAATTTCATTCACATCATAATTTTTAATATGCTGATTAATAATTGATGATACCTTTTCAACTACTGGTTTTAATACCGGTAAAATTTCCTTGTGGTTTTTATTATCTCTTTTAAATTTATCTGCCTCATTAAAAGGCAATCCATATGAACCTGAAATAACTAATGAGAAATGAGTACCTCCTGTAGGTTCATCAGCAACATAAACAACCTTTCCATCTTTTAAAACCGATATTCCAGTTGTTCCACCACCAATATCTACAACCGCACCATTTTCAATTTTAAGTACAACATTTGCAGCAGTAGGTTCGTCTAAAAGGTTCGTAAGTTCAAATCCAGCTGCTTGAACTACATTTTTAATTGCTCCAGAATCTAAAGCATCCGTTCCAGGTGGAATTGCTGCAGCAGCATAAAGAAGCTCTGTATTAAGTTTTTCCTCGATTTCCTGCTTAAGTTCTCTAACAAGCCTTATTGCTCCAATGTAGTCTACAACCATACCATCACGAACTACATCTGCATACCTGTATGCACCTGCAACAGGCCTATAGTTTTCATCTAAAACAGCCAATACTACACAGGCAGTACCTAGGTCCACGCCTGTATAATAAACAGAAGATCCACTAACAATTGGTCTTTCTATAACTTCTTCAAACTCCTGAACCATTCTATCGCAATATTCAAAAGTTAAATTTTTCTCTGACATTCTTTTCCTCCTGCTGCTGAACAAATTGATTGAGACAGCGAATTAATTATGGAATTAATATTCCCTATAATTCTATTTTTTAAACCGTCATCATCATTTTTGTAAGTATCAATTATTTCAAACTGTAACTCACGTAAAGCACAACGAAGTGTGTTCATTTTTAGAATTACAACGCTTTTTTCAAGCTGCATATGAAATTCTGTTATTTCAAAACAATCATCAATATCAGCTCTATAATTTAAAGAATTCATCCCAGTGCACTCTTTGCAGTAAGTTGGCTCCAGAGTAGCTTTTCCCTCTACAACATTTCTGATATTTGATATTTTTCTACGAAAATCTATAATATTTTGTGCTAGAATAATATCTTCTTTTAATATTTCACTACTAGTAACAAGAAATATTGCCTCCATAGATCTCAATTTACAACAAAGCTTCTTATTCAAATTCAAATTGCTGTTTCCCTCTTGTTTTACTGTTTCAGCCTGGTTTTTGGGGGAAACACTCTTCTTTGCTTTTGAATCATCATCATTCATTTTTATCCTTCTATCAGACAAATATTGAACTGCTCCAGGTGTAAGGCGCTGTCCATGTTGTAACATGTAGGTATCAAAAGGTTCTTTTCTGTATAAATCTCTCAAATACTCTTCAGTAATAAATTTCATCATCGACCTTTACTCCTCACCTTTTTCAAATAAATACTTCTTTAAAGCATCAATTCCTGTCCCCACTTTAAAACTAATATTAAAATATGGCTCTGATACTCCTATGTTCTTTAGCTGTTGTGAACATTTTTCTTCCTTTTCAGGTATCAAGTCACATTTTGTTATAACTCCAATTACCGGGCATCTAAAAGACTTTGCAAATCCATGGGAGTATATTTCAGTGCAATTAGACTGATTAATCAATATAAGCACATGAGATGCATCCTGGGCTGCTGCTATTATATGTTTGTACATCCATGCATTCTCTAAATAAGCGCTTGGAACATCAATAGTATTTTTCCCATAAATTAAATCTGGTGTTCGTTTTAGTGGCCCATCATAATTATTTAAAGCATTAACTAATGTAGTTTTACCACATCTTGAAGGTCCAATTACCATTATGCGTTTTCGCTTCATGTTCTTGTAATAGGAGCTGGAGTAAATCCAAGCATATCCTTTAGCATATCATTTACTGCACAGAGAGCAGTCTCAACACTTTGAACATCACCATTTATTACAACAGAACCTGTAAAACGATCAAGGAATCCAATTTCAACATCTGCAGCCTTTGCTGCAATGTCTGCCGCAATAATAGCCGTTTCGTATGGAGAAAGAGTTAAAATACCTATTGCCCCTTTTTCATCGATTCCAAGACGTTCATATATATCAGGCATTGGTGATGCAATAACATGAGCTATTGTAATCTGTTTTCCTGGTACTGACTCTTGTATAACACGCTGTATGTTTCTATCAAGAAAATCTCCCATAAACCTTACCTTCCATCTTTTTATCTATTTGAAAATTATTTAATGACGGATTACTTTTACATGTAAATCATATTTTTTAATCCATCCTTCTATTCTATCTAAGTCTTCATCTTTTAAACTTGGATCATCCTTTATAGGATATTCCATTCCTAATTGGTTGTATTTATTTACCCCCATCTTATGGTACGGAAGTAAATCAATTCCCTTAAAGTTTTTATAATCTTTATATGGGGTTAAAAACTCCATAACTTTATTAATTTCCTCTTCAGAGTCGTTTATACCTTTAAGCAAAGGCATACGAATCTTCACATTGTATTTGCGGTGAAGTAATTCCTGCAGATTTCCTAAAATCCGTTCATTCCTAACACCTGTTAACTGAAAGTGTCTATCAGAATCAATATGTTTAATATCAAATAAGAATAAGTCTACGTACTCCGCAGCTTTAAGTACTGATTCAAGCTTTGCATAACCGCAAGTCTCAATTGCAGTGTTTATCCCTGCTTGCTTACATGCCATTAATAAACTGGTCGCTGCTTCAGGCTGCATTAAAACCTCACCACCGCCTAATGTAACTCCACCACCAGAAACTTCATAAAAAGTTCTATCTTCTTCTATAATCTCCAAAAGTTCAGAGATAGTTTTTGTTTCTCCGACTATTGATAGGGCAGAACTAAGACAGGCTTCCTTACACTTACCACATCCGATACAATCAATATCATGATTAACTTCATGTCTTAAAGTTTCATTAGAAATAGTATGTTTTGAAACCGGACAAACAGAAACGCAAGCCCCACAATTAATGCATAAGTTCCTTTTAAGCATAACTCTATGCTTTTTTACTAATCCTTCAGGATTTGCACACCATTTACAGCGAAGGGGACAACCTTGAAAAAATATTAAAGTTCTTACTCCATCTCCATCATACATATTATATTTTTGTATATTAAAAATTGTTGCTTTTCGTTCAATTATACCCAAATTTTCATTACTCATATTTCTCAATCTCCAGTTTTATTTACCTTGGTTTTATATATATATTAATTGTAATTTGTAATCTACAGAAACCTCTGTAGATTACAAATTTGTAAAATTGTTTTAACTATTTTAAAAGTGTGTACTCACTTTAATCTTTATAAATATCTTTTAATTAAAAGTGTGTAAGCACAGTTCTGCTGATAATTTCATCTTGAACGTCTTTACATAACTCAACGAAGAATGCACTATATCCAGCAACACGAACAATTAAATCACGGTACTGTTCTGGGTGTTTTTGTGCTTCAAGTAACGTTTTGTTATCTAAATAGTTAAACTGCATTTCTCCAAGCTGAAGGGCACATGCACTACGTAATAATGTAATGATTCCATTTTCACCTTCAGGTGTATCAAGAAGACCAGCTATTAACTTAAAGTTATGAACCATACCTATATTCATATCCTCACAAGACATTTTAGAAACGGATTTAATTATAGCTGTAGGTCCTTTAAAGTCAGCTCCTTGTGTAGGGCTTATACCATCTGATAGTGGCATCCATGCTCTACGTCCATTTGCTGTAGCTCCTGTAAGTTGTCCAAATGGAGTATTATTGGAGATTGATAAAGTACCATGGCTAAGCACTGAATATAATGTCTTATATTTACGGTGCTCTTGCTCAGTAAAGTTAACTAAATCAGCAGCAATTAAATCTGCATAATCATCATCGTTACCATACTTAGGTGCATCTAAACAATCTTTTCTTAATTGTTCATATCCAACAAAATCAGCTTTTAAAGCTTGGTTCATTTCTTGTAGCGTATATTTTTTATCTTCAAATACTAATTTCTTTATAGCTGCCATAGAATCTGCATAAGTAGCAAGACCACTCCATACTACTCCTGGTCCGAAGTTATACATAGCTCCGCCTGCTTCTACTCCTCTACCATTTTCCATACATCCTTCATACATAATAGACATAAGTGGTTTTGGTGCAATATCTCTATGAACACGTTGAGAAATTACTGTAGCAACACTTGTCCATTTAGTAATGAATTTAATCTGCTCTTTAACAGCTGCTTCAAACTCTTCGTAAGTTTTGAAATTACTTAAATCCCCCATGTCTGGGCATACTTGTTTTTCATACCATAGTGGTACACCATGGTTAAGAACAAGTTCTATACATATAGGCCATTGAGTATATCCTGTAGAAGTCCATTGATATAATCTTCCTGACTTCTGTGGCTCAACACATCCCATTAAGCAGTAATCTCTTGCATCTTCTATAGAAACACCTTTAGCTAACATCATTTTTATATGAACGTCATCAAAGTGACATGCTGGGAATCCCATACCTGCACGGATAACATCAACTATCTTTTTAAGATATTTTTGTGGAGATGCCTTGTGTATACGGCAAGATAAAGTTGGTTGATATATTTTAGTATGACGAACTGCATCCATTAATAGGTATGTTAATTCGTTTGTAGCATCTCTTCCTTCTCTTGTAACTCCACCTAAACACATGTTAACGAATGGTTGGTAACCTGCGAAGAATTTAGAAGCCGCCTCACTTGTAAGCCACATCATCTCAGACATTTTTATAAGCATACAACCTGATAATTCAAATGCTTCAAAATCAGTCATACGTCCAGCTTCAATATCAGCTTTGTAGAATGGGTACATATATTGGTCAACACGTCCTATAGACATACCTGTTTGGTTTTCTTCAACTACAAGTAATGATTCTATAGTCCAAACTGATTGAATTGCTTCCCAGTAAGTGCTTGGCTTATGTGCTGGAACTCTAGCATTAACTTCTGATATTTTTAGAAGTTCAGCTTTACGAGTAGGGTTAGTTTCTTTTGCAGCAAGCTGTGCAGCATAATCTGACATACGTTTAGCATATATCATAACACCCTCTGCAGTATCGATTAGAGACTTGTAGAAGTATATTTTCTCCATATCTTCTGGTCTTTCGTAGTCAAGGTGTGTTAATTTTTCTTCTGCTTCTCTTTTTATGTCAAGCATACCTTTTTTCATTAAGATAACATCATATCCTGGGTTAGAGTCTCCTCCTCCATTTAATGCGTGGTATGAACAATCTGATACGAAAGATTCTCCAGAAAGTTCCCATACTCCAGCTTCTCTGTATTGACTCTCACAGTATTCATCAATTGATTTACCTTCCCAGAATGGAAATAATTCTTCACGCATGATTTTCTTATCTTCTTCTGAAACATAGAACGGGTCTTGTGAACGAGTTCCTATTGTATCAATCTCGTCTCTCATCCATCTCCAAGATATATCAGGAGAGAAAGATCCAGCACGAGGTTTTCCGTTTGGTGCACCAACGATAAGCTCATTATCTTGAATTACTAATGGTGCAGTTTCACAGCAATGCTTGAAAGACTTACCACGTAAAATTGACTTAGGTATACCAGGGTTTGCTTTAGCCATTTCAGTAATAACTCTTGCTTTATGAGTAGTGATTGTTGGTACATGAGTTAAGTACTTTTTCTTTAACTTAACTAAACGCTCTGTTATTCCATCTGGAATTTCACCATTATTGTTACATGCAACATGACTCGTAGTTGGTTGGTCTTTTGTTATTTCTTTAGAAACACTGGAAAACATCTTCATTAAACTAGCACGTTCTTCATCAGACATATTTTGAGTAGCTTCCATAAATTTATTTGAAAATTCACTTATATCCAATTTAATCCCTCACATTCTTTATTCTATTTCGTATCTTAAATACAATTTTTTATTTTAAGTCATTCATAACTTTTTTTAAAATACTCTCTAATAACTTAACGTTATCTATTTCATCTGCATTTAATTTTTCATTCGAAACTGCACAGGTGCAATCCTCTTTATTGTTCATTGCTTTTATAATTTCATCTACTCTACGAACTCCATATCCAACTTTACGTACATATACTAAGTTCATAGGTGAAACATTATCTGAAGTCATTCCCTTACCTGCAGAACCACTACCTAAAGTCATTGATGGAAACAAGTTTGTAGTTGCTCCCATGCTTCCAAAAGTTCCTGGTGTGTTCACAAGTACTCTCCCAACAGGCTTTTTAAGTGCAAATTGGTTAATAACCCCTTCATCCTTTGAATGTATAATAAGTGTATGTCCTTGCCTCTCACTAAGTAACAGCTCTATACACTTTTCACAAGCATGCATCCAGTCATCTTCTATATAAAAAGCTAACACAGGACAAAGCTTTTCTCTTGAATAAGGATTATTTTGAGAAACAAACTTTTGCTGAGAAATAAGAACCTTTGTATTTTCTGGGATACTGAATCCAGCCTTCTTAGCTAAAAATTGCGGTGATTTTCCAATCACCTCCAAGTTAGCACTTCCATCTTTATAAAAATAGATCAATGCTAGCTTTTCAGCTTCCTCTTCTGTCATAAAGTATCCACCATTTTTATTAAGTTCTTGTTTTACTTCAGCTACAATGCAGCTATCTACAACTATTGATTGTTCAGCTGCAGAAACAACTCCATAATCAAAGCTCTTGCTATCAATAATATCTTTAACTGCCTGCTCTATATCAGCTGTACGCTCTATGAATGCTGGACCATTTCCATTGCCACCATAAATTACTGGCTTACCAGATTTATAAGCTGCATCAAGGATTTCTGGAACTCCTGTATTCATTATTAGAGAAGTATCCTTATGATTCATAAGTTCTGTTGAACCACTTGGCGTTACTGTATGTAAATATGCAAGAGCACCTTCTGGAAGTCCTACACCCTCTGCAGTTCGAATCAAAATATCAATTGTTTTTGAAATTGTATTTTTTGCTCTTGGATGAGGTGAAAATATAATTGCATTTCCTGATTTAATTGCAATTAGCGCCTTATATATTGTTGTAGAAACAGGACTGGTTGATGGAGAAAAGGCTATAATAACACCCATAGGAACTCCAATATCCTTAGTCATGTTCATTTTATCTTCATTAATGATACCCACACAGTTCATGCCTTTAAGTCTATTTTTCAGATACTTACATACAAATTGGTTTTTGATATATTTATCTTCCCACTTTCCATATTCAGTTTCCTCATTAGACATTTTTGCAAGTTCTTGTGAGTGTTTTTGTATTTCTTCAATCATACATTCAACTATCTCATCAAGCTTTTGTTGTGGGAAGGCTGCTAATTTTCTTTGTGCCTCACGAGCATTTTCAACAAGAATTCTCGCTTCCTGCATAGAGAGTAAATCATTATCAATAATATTCATTTTCCTCTCTCCCTTTCCTTAGAAAAAAATTTCAATTTATTGTTCTGGTGTAAAATTTGGAATCGCATAACGTTTTATTATTTTTTCAAGATCTTGGTGTGGTCTTGGAATGATTATTGAACTGTAAACACTTCCATCTTCCATTGCTTCAACTGCTGCAACACCACATTCTACTGCTGTTTTACAAGCCCCAACATCTCCACGAACTAATACAGATATATAACCTGATGCAACGTTTTCATATCCAATAAGTTCAACATTTGCTGCTTTGCACATAGCGTCTGCTGCTTCTAAAGCAAAAACTAGACCAAAAGTTTCTATTAATCCTAAAGCTTCATATCTTGCCATATATACATCAATTCCTTTCTATATTTTATTCATCGATATCGTGTACTGAAACGATATCTCCAACTTCTCTAATTGGACGTGGCATAACATTGTGTGCTGTTAATTTACCAACAGCTGCTGCTGCTGCTGCACCTGCTTCTACAGCAGATTTTACTGCACCCACATCACCTTTTACCATAATAGTTACAAGTGTTGAACCAACATTTTCATATGAAATCAATTCAACATTAGCTGCCTTAAGCATTTTATCTGCAGCCTCAAGTGCAGGAACTAATCCTAGTGTTTCTACAAGACCTAAAGCCTCACCGCCATAATATCTCATTAATAATTCCTCCTTCCTGTTTTAACTTAATATAGTTTTGCTAAATTTCATAACTTCCATTATTATACTTATTTTTTCATGTTTCTTTTGTTCGTTGTCATGAACTTATTATATCCCTTACCCTTTGGGGGAAAGTCAATACTTAAGTTACAATAAAATTCAATGAACATTTTAACTGTGAAGTACATTCCTGGAAGGGAAATTCGCTACTAATATTCACTTAAAATGATTAAATAGAATAAATTA
The DNA here is from genome assembly GCA_032077725.1 of Clostridium sp. Taxonomy (GTDB): domain Bacteria; phylum Bacillota; class Clostridia; order Clostridiales; family Clostridiaceae; genus Clostridium_J. Next base: position 9,281 of record DAMAVY010000071.1, read on the forward strand.
TAAAAACTTATTCTATTTAATCATTGCCCTATGGGTAATGTTAAAAATTAATCTCTAATATATTTATTAATTGTAGCAGCACCATCTTCGTGTGCGTGATAATAAACTCTTAATTCATTACTTTTATCTAATTCAAATCTTGTTTCCTCAATAAGACCATTTGCTTCTGCAGTCATTAAAGCAGTAATTACTGCTCCCTTTTTCAAAGCCTTAAAGTTTCCATATTCTCCTTTTAACGCCTCTATAACATCAGCAGCGCAAGCTTCTTCAACTTTAGTAAAATATTTTAATATTGCATAATTAAGTGGCTTCATCTATTGAACCTCCCCTTTTTTTCTTCTGAATAAATCAAGTGGATTCATAGATATTGTTAAAATACCAAACATCATTATTATAGCTCCAATCCAAGCAACTGAAGGTAATGACCATCCATCCATTCCACCATATACTCCTAGTATCAACAAGCAGAATAATGGTCCAAAGAATGAATATGTACCATTACATGCAGTACCAAGTCCTGCTCCGCACATACTGTTTCCAGCATACCATGTCATAAATGTGATAAATGATAGTAGACCACTTAATGCAAACCAAATCATTGCAGGTCCACTTGTGAATGCTTGTGAAACAAGATCAACAGAAATGTTAATTCCACCTGCCATAATTCCAAAAATTGGAACTAAGATAAATAGATTTGCTATACCTGAAGTCACCTGACGAATACAAATACCAATTTCAGGATCAATCATTGCTGTACCATATCCTGCTACGCAACCTTCAAATCCCCATGCAAGTGCTGCAATAATAGCTATTAAAATACCTAATAAAGTACTTGATGAAGCACCACCACTAAAGCCTGTACTACCAATTAAGAAACTAGCACATACACATACTACAATACCTAAAGCCATACGTTTATTTAATTCCTGCTTGTATAAAACTTTACCTAATATAGCTGCAATAGCAGGACAAAGCGCTGATATTGGAACAACTATTGGTCCAGCCATTTGAATAGCTACAACATAAGCAGTACCAGCTATTGGTCCTCCAATAAGAGCTGCTAATATCATAATTCGTCCTGGAGTTGTGTTAATACATCTTATAAAATCTTTAAACTTACCTTTTGCTACTGCATATGAAATAGCAAAAACAGCACTACATGTGTCATTTATTGCATTACCGATTGCAGCAAGTAGGTATGCTACAACAAATGCTGATAAACCTGCTGAATTAATTCCATACCAGTCGCCCCAAACTCCTTTAGTCATACCCATAGTTAGAAAAGCTGTATATAGTCCATAGGTAAGTCCTGAAAATAAAGCTAGTGATATACCTTTTTTGAAGAAACTACTTGTTAATTTCTTCTTTGCGGTAAGCGCTTGCGAGCTTACTGCGTTTGA
>DAMAVY010000072.1:0-10653 GCA_032077725.1 Clostridium sp.
GGTGTTTATCAAATAGGAAATAAAGTATATGCAACTCAAGAGTTTTATAGATAATAAAAAAATATTGAAACAGCAGATAGATTAAGATATTTTAATCTATCTGCTTTTTTTTGAAATAAGATAGTCTTGTAGCATTTTTAGGAAACTCAGTTGAAGTGTTAAGTTGTCATAAAAGTATGATATCAACTTTAGAATATTTACACATATAATTTAATATATTTATTATGATAAATATTAATTTAGGAGTGTGAGATGTCATGTCTAGAGGTAAGGGAAAAGAAAAACAAGAGAAAGCTAAGAATTCAGGCAAGGACAAGAAGTGCGAAAAAAAGGGTAAAAGCAAGAATGAATTAAAGAAGAAAAAATAAATATTTTTCATATGTATTATTTAACACTTATTATAATAGCTTTATAATATAGAAAATATAAAGGAGTATTAGTATGGAAGATAGAGTAATAAGAGTTAAGGGGCAAGGTACAGTATCGGTACCTCCTGATACTGTGGAAATTCATATGGTGTTAATTACAGAAAGACCTACTTATGAAGAAGTACTGGATGCGGCAAATGAAGCATTAGAAGATTTGAGAGATTGCCTAATGACTGAGGGGTTTAGCAAAGAAGATATTAAGACAGTAAGCTTTAGAGTTAACACAAAATATGAAAATGTAAAAGTGGAAAATGATACCTATAAGAGAGTGTTTGTTGGATATGAAGTAACAAATAGCTTAAAATTAGAGTTTAAACAAGATACTGCAAAGATTAGCAAGGTTATAAACACTATTTCAAATTGTCCTTCAACGCCAGAGTTTTCAATCAGGTATAAGCTTAAAGATGATGCCAAAGTGAGAAATCTACTTTTACGGAGAGCTGTTGATGATGCAAAGGAAAGAGCAAAGGTCATATCACAAGCAGCAGGAATAAGATTAGGAAAGATATTAAACATTGATTATATCCCAGCAGACATTCAGGTTAACAGTGAAATGTATAGTATTAAGTCCGGGTCCTATGTAATGCAAGATAATGCAATGATTGATTTAATACCACAAAATATTGAAATGCAGGATTCTATTATTATTGTTTGGAAGATTGAAAGTTAAAGTTTATAAAATAGTATAATAAATGATAAGGGGCTGGTGCATTCTAACATTTTATTTGTTAGTTTTGCACCAGCTTCTTTATACTTGGGAATTTACCTATAAAAATGAATAATGTTTTAATTATGTAAAATAATGTTGATATATATTCAAGTACATGTAAATTAATGATACAATTATTTAAATAGAAAATTTTATAGGAGATGATTTCATGAAAAGATTTTTCAATAAAAAATTAATTATTATTTTTATAATATTTATTTTAATAGTGGGATGTGCATTTGCAATTATTTATACAATGGACAAGAATTCAGGAAAGCTTAAAGCAAAGGAAAATCAAAAGGAAATTAAAGCTATTACTGAAGATCTTAAGAAGGATACATCTGAGGATCTAAAGCCTGCTACTTATTATTCTGAAATGGATATCTATGATATAATGCATAGAATGGCAAATACAAAGATTATTGCTGATGATAATAAAATATGGGGAGAACTACCTATGGATAAGGAAGAAATCCAAAATCTTAAGGAAACCATTAAAAAAATAGATTATGAGGATAGGGATTACCTTTTAGAAATTTTAGAAAGATGGGAAGCAGAAGATTTTTCTAAAGCGGATGAAGAGCATAATTATTTTTGGAGTAAACTAGATGGAACTATTGGTAGAGCCATAGGAATTAAAAAATAGAAAGATTTATAAGTAAAATTTAAATGTTTTTGGGTATAATATACATGAATAGTTAATGAATAAAATTTTACATTTAGTTTTATAACTAAAAGAATGGAAAAGGGTGACGCTTAATGGACAGAAAAAATCATCAAACAAAATGGAGGCGACTGGATAATACAGCAAAATTATTTCCTGTCATTGCTAATGAAAATTTAAGCAATGTTTTTAGAGTATCTGTTACTCTAAAACAGGCAGTGGTACCTGAAATTTTGCAGCATGCTTTAGAAGATGTGATTCCATGGTTTGATGGATTTCATGTTAGACTAAGAAGAGGATTTTTCTGGTATTATTTTGAGACGAATAAAAAGATACCAATAGTTGAAAAAGAAGCAACTTACCCATGCAAATATATAGACCCTCATAGTAATAATCACTTTTTATTTCGTGTATCTTATTATGATAAGAGAATCAATTTAGAAGTATTTCATGCCATCACAGATGGAATGGGTGCTGTAAATTTTTTAAAGGAGCTTACTTATCATTACTTAAAACTTATAAAAGAAGGAGATTCTCTTAATAGTGAAAACATTAGACCCAGCAGAGAATGTATTTTAGATACTGAAGATAGTTATGTGAAAAATTACAAGAGATTATCTAAAAAGCCTTACACTACCAAAAGAGCTTATCAATTAGAAGGAGAATTATTATACTTAGATGCAGTGAGTATTATTCATGGCTATGTTGATGTGCTTACTCTTAAGAAAAAATGCAAAGAAAAAGGTGTTAGTATCACAAAATATCTTGTAGCCACACTAATTTGGTGTATTTATGAAGAATACTTAAATAAACAAGAAAATAGTCAACCAATTTCAATTAATTTACCAATTAACCTTAGGGCGTTTTTCGAATCTACAACTACTATGAATTTTTTCGCAGTAACAATCATAGAGTTTTTATCTGATGGCGAAGAACACAGTTTTGATGATGTTCTGAGTATAGTAAGCAGCCAAATGGATGAAAAAATAACTAAGAAAAAATTAGAAGAAACTATTTCTTATAATGTATCCAATGAAAAAAGAATGCTTATTCGATTGATGCCACTAGCAATTAAATATATCGCAATGCAACTTATTTATAAAAAATCTAGTAAAAGCAGCACCTTAACATTATCTAATTTAGGTTCTATTAGTGTTCTGCCAGAGTTTGAGGATGATATAGAAAAATTCTGCTTAGTAATTGGAGTTTCTAAAAAGCAGAAGATGAAGTGTGGCGTGTGTTCTTTTAAAGATAAATTAGTAGTAAGTTTTTCGTCGGTTTTAAGTGATACTTATTTGCAAAGGGCTTTCTTTAGAGCTTTAACTAAAGAAGGAATTGAAGTAACAGTAGAAAGTAATGGTGTGCTGAATGAAAAAGTGTAGAAGATGTAACGTAAATGTAATAGATGAAACACATACATGTCCTCTATGCAGAGGAGTGTTAGAATACGATGATAAGGATATAGCTTCAATCCAAATGTATCCAGATATCAAATTTGACATAGATAAATATAAAAGAATAAGGAAAATCTTTATATTTATTTTAGCTGTAATTTCTGTAGCCTTAGCATTCATAAACTATATTACTTACTCAGGAGTCATATGGTCATTAATTGCAGTAGTTGGGATTATTTATTTTGCAGTTACAGTTACCTACTCAATTATGCATAGTGCTAATTTGGCATCTAAAATATTAGTGCAGACTATAGGAGCTGGAGTATTAGCAGTAATTATTGACAATGTTACAGGATATGTAGGGTGGTCTGTTAATTATGCCATACCTGGAATGATTATGTTTGTAAACTTAGCCATAGTACTTCTCATGATAGTAAATCCAATGAATTGGCAAAGTTATTTTATGTATCAAATTGCTTTTACCATATTTAGCTTCATTCCATTAATATTATATTGGATAGGGTTTATTAATCACCCATATTTAGCTATGTTAACTAGCGGAATTTCAATTATTATTTTAATTGGAACTATTGTTTTCGGGGATAAAAGTGTAAAGAATGAGCTAATTCGTAGATTCTATACTTAGGAGAGAAAATATGAAAGAGAAGAAGATTAGTATACGTGGAAATTTAGTTAGAGAGTTACTTTCAAATATTATAGATACGTCACTAGGAGAGCCAATTCAGACAGGAAAATTTAGAAAACATCCCGTAGAACCTCCTTGGAAGATTCCTAATGGGTATTCATATGAGAAAATTCAGTTGAATAATTTTGTTATGGAACACCTAAGCTTGAAAGAAAAGCCTAGTGAAAAAGTAATTTTACAGCTTCATGGAGGTGGATATATCGGTCCCATGAAGAATCTATATAGAAGATTTTCAGTAAATTACTCAGAACTAGGGAGTGGTGCAGAGGTTTTAACTATTAATTATAGAGTAGCTCCAGAGCATCCTTTTCCAGCAGCTTTTGAGGATGCAATAGCTACTTATAAATGGCTTATTGAAGAAAAAAATTATGAATCAAAAAATATCATAGTAGCGGGAGATTCCGCTGGAGGGGGACTGGCACTGGCGTTATGTCTTTATTTAAGGGATAATGAAATTCCTCTTCCAGCAGGAATTGTTACTATGTCACCTTGGAATGATTTAACTAATGGTGGAACAAGCTATGTAGAGAATTATGAGATTGATCCTCTCTTTGGTAAAACCACAAACAACATGTTATATAATTCTGCCTATATAGGAGAAAATGACCCTCATAATCCATATATATCACCAGTTTATGGGGATTTTACAGGGTTTCCACCCATGCTTATGCAAGTAGGAACCCATGAAGTACTTCTAAGCGATACTCTCACAGTGGCAGAAAAAGCTAAGAATCAAGATGTTAAAGTAAAATTGTCTGTTTATGAAGGGATGTTTCATGTGTTCCAAATGGCAGGGGACTTAATCCCGGAGAGCAAGGCAGCCTGGAAGGAAGTAGGAGCTTTTATTAATAAAACTTGGAAAGTTAAATAGTAATAATAGATTTAAATTGCCAATGAAGCATTAAATTATAATAGCTAAGGCTCATCAAGGAAGAAGAAATAAATATTGAAAAGCCTGAAATGGTATTTAATTATAATAGTTAAAGCCTATCCTATTAGTGCTACTAGATTAGGATAGGCTTCATATTTTGCTTATTTGTTAAATAATATATTTCTCCATAGATATCTGTGGTAAAAAGAAATCATTTCCAAAAACTTCACTAGTAAATACTACTACTAAATCTGATTCAGGAACCACAAACAAATATTGTCCTCCAAATCCATTTGCGTGAAATCCTCCAAACTTATTTCTCCACCATAAATATCCATAACCAGCACCAAAATTTGTTACTTCATTCAAATTATCAGGTGTATCTATATGCTTAGCGGTTGAAGTTTTCAGCCACTGATTAGGGATAATTTCTTTTTCTTTCCACATCCCATTTTTGAGATATATATACCCAACCTTAGCAAAATCTAAGGGAGATATTTCTATACTTCCCAATAGACCATTATCGTCCTTTTCCCATAAAACATCTGATATTTCTAAAGGATCAAATAATACTCTTTTACTAAATGAGAACACATCCTCGCCTATAACTCTTTCTAAAATAAATTGGAGTATGTGAGGTGCTCCACTACAATAATTAAATTTACTTCCGGGAGTACATTTTATAGGTCTACTAAAAAAATACTCAACAGGATTATTACTCTCCCACATTTCATCATAATTCTGATTATCACACCATTCTAATCCTGTAGACATAATTAATAGATTTTCAATAGTCATATTTTGTACTTCTATATTATCTTCACTGATAGTTATTTCTGGAAAAAAATCTAATACCTTTTGGTTAACATCTTTAATAAAACCGAGTTCAATAGACTTTCCAATTAGTGCAGAGGTTATACTTTTAGAACAGGAGTATATTGGATGTTTTTCCTTATTTGAATATCCATTAAAATTTATGTTTTTAACCAAATTACCGTTTTTTATGATAACTAATCCATGTATAGGTTTATTTTCTTTTTTAATAAAATCTATAAGTTCATTAATCTTTCTTTCACTCATTCCGTCTTTTTCTAGAGTTGATGTAGGCCAAAAATTGTTTTTCATTATCTCCATCCCTCATTTCTAGTTATTCATAACAATATACTAATGATATATCATAACAATGTGCAAATATGAGTTTTTAGTTGGTTAAATCACACATAGCATTCTAATGATTATTTAAAATTTTTACTAATATACTTTTTCAAAGCATTAACATGCATAGGGAAAAATGCATTCTCATTCTCTTCTAATAAAACTTTTAGATTTCTTATGGAAATCCATCTAATATTTACTGATTCATCAGATTGTGTTAATAGTTCACCCGTTGCTTTACAAATGAAAGTTTGCAGCATTATTGAATAAACACCACTTAAGTTTTGTGATGAATAGAAGGGATTGAAACTTATTACTTTATACCCGTTACAATTACATGTTACCGTTTCTTTTTCTCCCTGTATCTCAGTTAATCTTAGCCCAGTTTCTTCCCATACTTCTCTACGTAAACCGTCAAAAATATTTTCATATTCTCTTACTTTACCAGCTGGTATTTCAATTAACCCATTCTCCGGAGCGTCATCAACCTTCCATCTTTCCTGGATTAAAATATGTAACTCACCATTAACATTTTTCTCAATTATTGCACCCACAGCGGGTTTTGCAAATATCTCCATCTTAATTACCTCCATAAGTGAGAATCTAAATCTTTGATTTAGATCTTCGAAATTACTCCTTGGAACGCATGTGAGAAGGAGTTTCATTATAAATATATACCTTTAGAAGGTACATGTAAATATTGAACTACTTAAATAATTTATGTAAAACAAAGGATATTATAGAATTGATTTTCAGTATGATATATAATTTATTAGTATAAGTATGTAAAATAAGAATGGAGTGGAATACTTTATGATTTTACCAACTCACATAGTTGCTGCAGGTGGATTAATAACAAATGATAAAGGTGAAGTTTTGCTTGTGAATAACCCAAGAAAGGGATGGGAATATCCTGGTGGAATTGTTGAACAAGGTGAAACGGTAATACAAGGATTAATAAGAGAGATTAAAGAAGAGAGTGGCATTGAAGTAGAGGTAGTAAATATAGTAGGGATATATTCAAGTACTAAAAAGAAAAAAGGTTATAACGGAGTTAAAGAAGTGCCTACTATTGTAACTATAGATTTTATTTGTAAGTATAAATCAGGAAATTTAACTATTAGTGATGAAAGTAAAGATGTAAGGTGGTTTTTTATAGGAGAAGCATTAGAAATTATAAATAAAAAGCAGCTTCATCGATTTAAAAAAGCCTTGGCGTATAAAAATGGCTTTTCATGTGTGGGACAACAAGTGAATGATGCTAATGAGATTGAGATACATGAAGAGTACTTATTTCACAGATGTTCAGATATAGTACAAGCTAAGTCAGTTACCGCTGCTGGAGTTATCGTCATTGATGATAAAAATAGAGTGTTGCTTCAACTAAGAACTGATAATAATAAATGGAATATCCCTGGTGGTTGCGCCGAATTAGGTGAAAATACAGAAGAAGTTGCTAAAAGAGAAGTATTTGAAGAAACAAATTTAACTGTAGATGAACTTAGTTTATTTAATGTTTACTCTGGAAAAGAGCAACATTGGATTTATCCCGATGGGAACGAAGTATATTTTACTAGCGTTGTATATATAACAAATAGATATAATGGAACTATGAAAATTGATGGAATTGAAAGTAAAGAGTTAAAATTCTTTGATATTGGTAACTTACCGGAAGAAATTACTCCTACCAATAAGCCTATTCTAAAGGATGTGAAGAAAAGGCTTGGTAAATATTTTTAAAACTCAAATACCAATTAACAATAGCGTATATCATTAGTAAAAAAACAGGGGGAGTTAATGTGAAACCATATGAGAGATTGTCAAAATTATATTACAAGGATTGGGGAAAAGATAGTTCAAGGTATACACCATTCATTCTTAATATTATAGAAATTTACAACTTAAATGTACAGTCTATATTAGATGTTGGTTGTGGAACAGGAATACTTGCTTCAGAATTATATAAAAAAAATTTTGAAGTTAGTGGGATTGATATCTCTGAGGATATGATTAATATAGCGAAAGAAAAAACCAATGGAATCAATTTTAAAGTTGCAGATATGGAAAGTTTCAAATTTGATAAAAAGTTTGATATTATTATTTGTGCTTTTGATGCGATTAATTATTTGATATGTGATACTAAGATGGATAATACACTAAGAAATATTTTTTCACATTTGAAGGATAATGGTTTGTTTATCTTCGATGTAAATACTCCCTTTTTATATGAGAAACGGCATTTTGGAATAATTGATAGGTCTTTTGATGAAATAAAATATAAACAGATATTAGAATATGATAAGGAAAATAGAATTGCTAAAACTATTTTTGATTTTGGAAATAATGAGTTGGAAACTCATGTTCAAAAGGGATATTCTGCTCAAGAAATGGATAATTTTCTTTTGAAATCAGGATTTAAAATAATGAATAGATATAAGGATTTCAAATTATCACCAATTGACAATGAGGCATATAAAATATTCTATGTAGTTAAAAAGAAGAATTAAATATTAAGATATATAATTTGTATGTATATGTACCCCAAATTTACGGATAGAGGTGGATTCCTTTGGATTTTGAAACTATGTTAAGAAAAAAATATTTAGAAAATCCTTGTTCATTTCAACCAACGGCTTTATGGAAATACTTAAAGATGACTTCTAACTTCAAAAAGGAAATGAAAGTAGTTAATGATGAAGTTGTAAATATTATTATAGAAAATGAGTTTATGTTACATACCTATTGGGTTCATAGGGAACATAATATATACCCAAAAGTTAAAGATGATTATCACATGATGATTCTACATGATAACTTTATCAATAAATTTGATGTATCAGATTTTTTAGATGAAGAATATTTTAAGCTTATTCATAATCTTAAAATGTTAGATAAAATAGAACTGAATAGAAGATTCTCATTTAAAACTGTGGATATATCAAAGGAATGCAATATAGTATCAGACATAATATGTAAATGTTATTCAGATATAAGGGTTGATCCTAAGATTGTCTTTAGCTGGACTAAAGAGAAAGTTTTTGATAATAGTTTATGGGTTTTGGTTATTGATAATATAAAAAACACACCTGTTGCTTTAGGTATAGGTGAATGTGATAAAGAGAATAGGGAGGGTTCCCTAGAATGGATACAAGTATTACCAAAGTATAGAAGGTGCGGAGTAGGGACTGCTCTTGTGATTTATCTATTAGAGAGGTTTAAAGAAAAGACAAACTTTGTTACAGTATCGGGGGAAATTAATAATATTACTAAACCACAAAGGTTATATGAAAAATGTGGATTTCAAGGAAATGATGTTTGGCATATTTTAAAAAAAGAGCAAAAGAAATAGTGAAAACCACTGAAACCCGCATGAACAGAACAACTTTTTAAAATTTTAACATTTTACAATTTTTCCATTTTATAATTTTAACATTTTAACATTTTTAATAGTTGGATTTTAAAAGAATTTCAGTTGTGATTTAAAGGAAGGTATAGTGTAATTAAGAATAGTTTTTAATAACGAATTATCAAATTCTATAATTGGGGGATAAATAAAATGAATTACGTAGAAGATTTAAGAAAGATAGTGGGACATCGACCTCTCATTTTAGTAGGGGCAGTAACTATTATTATAGATGATAAAGAAAGAATATTACTGCAAAAACGTAAATCTACCTCTTATGGTATGTGGGGATTGCCAGGAGGATTGATGGAATTAGGAGAATCAACTGAAGATACTGCAAGAAGAGAAGTATTAGAGGAAATCGGATTAACAATTGGAAAGTTAAATTTAATTGATGTATTTTCAGGCCCAGAGGATTTCTTAAAAGTTCCTAATGGTGATGAATTCTATTCTGTTACAGTTGCGTATTATACAAAACAAGTGGATGGAGATTTAATAATAGATGAAAGTGAATCGCTTGGATTCAATTTTATCGATATAAAAAAATTACCAGATAATATTGTAAAAAGCCATAAAAGAATGATAAATAGATTTTTAAAAATATATGAAAATCTAAATAATAATTAATTAGTATTTTGATTAATATGTATTAAATAAAGAAAATTAACGTTAAAAATGAGAATGATGTAGGTTGATAATCCCAAATACCGTGAAGTCGGAACTGCAATTAACAAAGCATTCTAGTTCGCTTTGGATAAGTCAGTGTCAAGCCTATGAAGAAGCCAAAGCACACCTTAAATCCTAAGCCAAGTATGGCTAATGGTTAAGGTGTCTTGAAAGCATAGACGTTAGCAGAAAGAATATTTTTAGGAAGTTTAAGTTTCGTTACCGATATTTCAAAAATCAAGATATGTCAAGCTTATAACCTAGTAAATAAGCTATACATTGCTATGGATTCGGGATTTTTTATATTAGAAAAAACTATTAAGTATATAGAAGATAATATTCTTAGTAAGGGTACATGTTATTTACCAGAAGCAAATAAAATTATAAATGGTATGGCAAAAAATATTCCAAATCTATCACATATGAGCTATGGTGATTTAGATTATTTTAAAACGCAGTTGTAGAATAAGACTAGCATTATGGATATTAGGTATAGGTGGAGGTAACTTTATGAGTAGTGTTATATATAGAAAATTAACATTAGAAGAGTGTCAGTGTATAAATGAAATGAACCCATCTCAATATGTAGGAAAAGCGTGGAGAGAAGTAGATGGAAAACGGCAGTTAGTAGAAATAAATTACCAAGATTACGACTGG
>DAMAVY010000073.1:0-10629 GCA_032077725.1 Clostridium sp.
TCATTGTTGTTAAGACTCTTCTTAAAGGTCTAGCCCCATAATTACTATCTCCACCTTGCATACTTAGAAACACTTTAGCTTCCTTTGTAAAGTTTAATATAATATCGTTCTGTATGGCCCTATCGCAAAGCTCCCTTACCATAATTTCAACTATTTTTACCATGTTATCTTGAGACAACTTATGAAATACAATTATATCATCAACTCTATTAAGTAATTCAGGCTTAAATGTATTTCTTGTTTCTTCTAAAATTGCTTCCTTCATCTTATTATATTCATTGGAAGATGCTTCTTTATCTGTATATGTTTCAAATCCAATGGATTTTTGTTTTCTTATAATATTAGCTCCTGCATTTGATGTCATTATGATTATAGTATTTTTAAAATCTATAACCCGTCCCTTTGAATCTGTAAGTCTCCCATCTTCTAAAATAGGAAGTAATATATTAAACACATCCTCATGTGCCTTTTCAATTTCATCAAATAACACAACTGAATATGGCTTCCTTCTAACCTTTTCTGTTAATTGTCCACCTTCATCAAATCCAACATATCCAGGTGGCGATCCTATAAGCTTTGACACAGAATGCTTTTCCATATACTCTGTCATATCTATTCTAATCATTGAATTTTCATCATCAAACATTGCTTCAGCTAGTGCTTTAGATAATTCAGTTTTACCAACTCCAGTAGGTCCTAAAAATATAAAACTTCCTATTGGTCTTTTGGAATCCCTAAGTCCAACTCTCGATCTCTTTACAGCTCTTGTAATAGCATTAACTGCTTCATCTTGGCCTATAACTCTGTTGTTAAGGGTATTTGGTAAACTAAGAAGCTTTTCAGTTTCTGTTGAAGTTAATTTTTCTATAGGTATTTTTGTCCAATCTGCTAATACTCTTGCTATTTCTGATTCATCAATGATTATTCTAACATCCTCACTACTTTCTACTAAAGTTCTTTTTTTACAATTTAACTCTTCTCTAATAATACTTTCTTCATTTCTAATTACTGCAGCATTTTCAAAATCCTGAATATTAACTGCGTGAGTCTTTTTTTCTAGTGCTCTTCTAAGCTTTTCCTCTAGTATATTTATTTCATTTTTGCTGCTATTTATTATTCTTCCTTTTGCACCAGCTTCGTCAATAAGATCTATAGCCTTGTCAGGTAAAAATCTATCTGGTAAATACCTATGTGATAAATTTACAGCTGCACATATAGCTTCATCTGTAAAAGTTACTTGATGATGTTCCTCATACTTATTTTTAATTCCTCTAAGTATTCTTATTGCATCCCCCATAGACGGTTCTTCAATAGGTATCGGTTGAAAACGACGTTCTAGAGCAGGATCTTTTTCAATATGTTTTTTATATTCATTTATTGTTGTAGCTCCTATGCATTGGAATTCACCTCTTGCAAGTGCAGGCTTTAATATATTCGATGCATCCATTGCTCCCTCTGCTCCACCAGCCCCTACTATAGTATGAATTTCATCTATAAATAAAATTACGTCTTGATTCTTCGATGCCTCTTCAATTAAATTTTTTAATCTCTCCTCAAATTCTCCTCTATATTTTGTACCTGCAACCATAGATGCCATATCTATACTTATTACTCTTTTATTCATTAATAATTGCGGAATATCTCCACTTTGAATTTTTTGAGCTAACCCTTCAACAATCGCAGTCTTTCCTACGCCCGGCTCTCCTATTAAACATGGGTTGTTTTTAAGTCGTCTACATAAGATCTCTAGTACTCTTTCTGTATCTTTTTCTCTTCCTATTACAGGGTCCAATTTGTTTTCATTTGCATAAGTTGTTAAATCTATTCCATACTTATCAAGCAATGGAGTTTTCTTTCTCGTAGAATTATTGCTTATCTCAAGGTCAATGTTTCTATCATTATTACTAATTTCATATTCCTTACTAACCTCTTCTTCATTAATTTCATTCATACGGAAAAATAATGTATTAATTAATTCATTGAAATTTACACCTAAATTATTTAGTATTGTGTATGCTACTCCTTCTTCTTCCCTTATAATAGCTAGAAGTATATGTTCAGGAGATACAAACTTATCATTTAATCTTCTTGCTTCAACTATACTAAGTTCTATAAGTTTTTTAGTACTAGGTGTTAAATGTATATCTTCTGGATATGCTTCTTCATCTCCGTATCCAATGATTTTCTCTATCTTGTCTTTAATTTTTATCTGATCAATATGCATACTCTCTAAAGATTCTGTAGCAATACCACCTTCCTCGATTATTCCTAATAAAACGTGTTCAGTACCTAAATAACCATGTTTAAATTTTTTTGCTTCCCCATGAGCATACATTAATGCTTGTCTTGACCTTTCATTATATTTATTAAACATTATCTTAACCCCTCTACCTATTTACCTATATGCTATTACTCTAGTATTTATTTTATCCAATTTTACTTTATGCAAACAGAAATTTGTAATTAAATAGAAAACCATACACAAAGTACCCTTCGTGATATAAATAAAGTACTTTTCCTATTGGAAAAGCACTTTATTTATATATTTTCTATCTTTGTACAATGTAGATATTGCATTATCATAATCGCAATAATCTATCTTAATGCAATTATCTTCATAATATCTAATATTTACGTTAAGATTATCGTATAGTGCTACATCTACAAGTATCCCATCTTTATCATAGCTAAATTCTTTCAATTCATTTAATACGTTATAAATATTTTCTTTGTTTTTGATCATTGTTTTCCTCCGTTACTGTCAGTTAATTTTACGTTATTTAATCATATTTTATATGAATATTATTTTTTAATATTCTAAGATTCTAATTCTACATCTTTAAGAAACCCATTAAACTGTGAATTATATAATTTATAATACATAGATTTATTATTTATTAATTCTTCATGATTACCTTTTTCTAATATTCCATCTTTCGTTAACACAACAATTTCATCTGCATTTTTAACCGTTGATAATCTGTGTGCTACGACTATAGTTGTTCTTCCTTTAGATAATTTTTCTAAAGAATTTTGAATTATTAGTTCAGAAGTATTATCTAGTGCTGATGTTGCCTCATCTAATATTAATATTGGCGGATTTTTAAGGAATACTCTTGCAATTGACATTCTTTGTTTTTGTCCTCCGGATAGTTTAACCCCTCTTTCACCAACATAGGTATCATACCTTTCTGGAAGTGACATAATAAAATCGTGAATGTTTGCATTCTGTGCTGCTTCTATAACTTGATCATCACTAGCTTCTGGATTACCATATAAAATATTATCTTTTATAGTTCCTGTAAATAGGAAAACATCTTGCTGTACTACTCCTATATTTTTTCTTAGGGACTTTAATGTTATCTCTTTTATATCTTCTCCATCAATAGTAATTTTCCCTTCATTTAATTCGTAAAATCTTGGAATTAAATGACAAATAGTAGTTTTTCCTCCTCCAGATGGTCCGACCAATGCTAAAGTCTTGCCTTTGGGAATCTTTAAACTTACATTTGAAATTATATCTGCACTTTCCTCATATTTAAAAGTAGCATTTTTAAATTCAATTTCACCTTGAACATTTTTAAATTCTTTTGCATCTTCACAATCTACTATATCTGATTTTGTATCCATAAGCTCTGTAAAACGCTTAAATCCTGACATACCAGATTGATACTGTTCTACAAATGAAGTTAATCTTCTAATTGGTTGCATAAAATAAGCTATATATAAGAAATAAGTAGACAAATCAATTAACCCTATATAATCTTTATATACAAAATATCCTCCAAAACCTAATACAACTACATTTAGCATATCCACAAAAAATCTGGAGCCTGCCATAAACTCTGCCATATATTTATAAGCATGAGATCTACTGGTTCTAAATTGAGCATTTCCTTCATCGAACTTTTCCATCTCAAACTCTTCATTAGTAAATGACTTTGCAACTCTTATTCCAGAAATACTATTTTCAAGTTTAGTATTAACTAATGCTATTTTTTTTCTAACATCATAGAATGCTTTAGACATCTTAAGTCTCTTGGTCATAGTGAATATTATAATTATAGGTATAAATGCAAATATTATTATAGTTAACTTTAAGTTTATATTACATAGTAAAACAAATGATCCTATAAGCATAACTACTGAAATAAAAACATCTTCTGGTCCATGATGTGCAAGTTCTGATATATCCATCAAATCATTAACAATACGTGACATGATATTACCGGTCTTGTTGTCATCAAAATAACTAAAAGGAAGAGTTTGAAGATGAGCAAACACTTCTTTTCTCATATCATATTGAAGTCCAACCCCCATAACATGCCCCCAATAATCAACTATGTAATTTGCTATAAGCTTTACTACATATAAAAAAGCTAGTACAACTGTAAAGATGATTATTGTTCTTAAATTCTTATTTGGAATTGCATCCTTTAATAAAAAATTTGTTAACATGGGAAATACTAAATCCATGGCTGCTACTAAAAATGCGCATATCATATCTAAGATGAATAATTTCTTGTGCGGCTTATAATAAGAAATAAATCTTTTTATCATTAAATCTCCCCCAGTTTCCTTTTATATTTATAAACAGAAAATTATAGTGCTTGCTATAAGCAAGTTTTAAGCTTCAGCAAAATAATCTTATTGCTGAAGCTTAAAGTTTTTTAACTTATTAAAACACTTATGCTCCTAAAAACACATTCTACCTATGAGAATATGGTATCATTGGCATGGCAATTTATATGATAGTTTCAACCCAATACACCATAGCTAATATAATATCATGCCATCTTCCAAACCAAATAAATTAATTATTATTTATTGTTTTTGCTCATATAATCTTCAATATCTTCTACACTTTTTATTATTTGAGCTGAAAGATTCAAATAGCCATCTGAAGTAACTAGAATATCATCCTCAATTCTAACACCAATTCCTTCTTCTTCAATGTAAAGACCTGGCTCATCTGTTATTACCATGCCTGCTTTAAGTTCAATATTCCTTGGTCCAACATCATGAGTATCTAAACCTAATGGATGTGACACTCCATGGAAGTAATACTTATCAATTTCTGAATCTTCTTCAATAAGTCCAATTCTCTTACAACCTTCAGCTAATATCTTCTTTGCAAGATTTTGAAGATCCATAGCAGTTACTCCTGGCTTTACAGCTTTCATAACAGTTTCATTTGCTTCCAACACTATATTATAAACTTCCTTTTGTCTATCTGTGAACTTCCCGTTAACTGGGAAAGTTCTACTAATATCTCCGCTATAATATTTATATTGAGCACCTAGGTCTAAAAGCATTAAATCTCCGTCTTTAATAATGGAATTGTTATAATCATAATGAAGTACTGTAGCATTCATTCCTGATGCAGCTATTGTTGGGAATGAAAAATCCTTAACTCCATTTTTCTTCAATTCATAATTAAAATGTGCTTCCACTTCATATTCAGCCATACCTGGTTTTGCATTCTTCCACATTTCTTTTATTCCATCATAAGTAATTTCTATAGCCTTTTTTAGTAATTCAATTTCTTCTTCACTTTTTACAGTTCTAAGTAATGCAACATCATGATATATATTTTTAACTCTTATATAAGGATATCTTTTCACTACCTCTTTTGAAAAATTTTGAGCTGGAGTTGATGCTATCTCAAACTCTTGTCTTTCTAAGTCTAGATATATCTTTTCAATGTTAAATCTATTCAAATAGCTTCCTATTGTACTTTCAAAATCATTCAAAAGCCTAATATCCTCTATACCTGAAACTTCTTCTGCTTCCTCTTCATAAATTGTTTCACCAACCCACCTAGCCATAATTGGATCATTTTCTTGTATGAATAAAATTTCTGAAATTTTACCATTAATTTTAGTCATCATCATAATTACTTTTTCTTCATCTATGCCAGTTAAGTAGTAAAAGTTTCTGTTTGGTACGAATGGGTAAGTCTCATCTGCTGACTTATAAGGAGGTTGTCCAGCAAAAAATATTGCCATAGAATTGTCGCAAAGTACTTCTCCTAGATGCTTCCTATTAGTAATAAAAAAATTCTTATTCATAAATACTCCCCTTTTCTTTAACAAATATATAATAACCATTCTAACATATGCAATATTCACCTATATATATTTGTTAAACACTAATACATATAGATGCAATTGGTAAAATGGATAAGGCAGATAAAAAATATAGTTTCTATATACTTCCCTAGAGTTATTCCATCTACTTGAATAGTTCCTCGGTAAATAAAAAATACAGTTCCTATACAAACAATCAATCAATCAATCAATCAATTTAATTATACACGCTATTTTCTTAAATGAGAAATCACTTTTTGTTTGCATTTTTCTGATTATAAATTTTATTTATTCATTATATTCCTTTACTTGGTATTTATGGTGTGATATGTTTGCATATTCTATTATTTTATGTACCTCACCATTAAATTCTATTGTTGTAAGGCTTGTCTGCTTTACATATGGTTCTCCCCAAAAATCTTTTATATCTATATTATCCAAACTACAAATAAAAGCTTTTATAGGCATTGTATGGGTGACTATAAGAATGCTCTTGTCCAAATTGTCATTTACTATTTCTTTAATAACCATATCTACTCTATTAGTTAATTCTTCAACAGTTTCCCCATCACCAATAGGTTTATATAAATCCGGTTTATTCCAATAGTTAAAATGTTGTTCACTTGATAATTGTTTTATTTCATCTTGAATTAGTCCTTCAAATTTTCCTAATTTAATTTCTCTTAATCCTTCATGTTTTATTATATCAATTTTTTTATTTTCGTTAATTATCTCTGCTGTTCTATAGGCTCTACCACTTGGGCTGGAATATATTTTATGAATTTCTACTTCTTCTAATCTGTTTTTAAGCCACTCGGCTTGCTTAATCCCAAGTTCTGTTAAAGGAGAATCATTCCATCCCTGCATTCTTCCTTCTACATTCCACTCAGTTTGTCCATGACGAGTTAAATATATAGTTGTTGTCACTTGTTTTCCTCCTGCACTAAATAAAACTTATTAATATATCAATTCTAATATAACTTTAATAAATATGCAAATATCTGCCTCTATAGTTTATATAGCTGTGAATAATAACTTCTAATAATTAGGATGCATTTTAACTCCTAATTAGAATATAATTACTGATTTGCTGTATAAATCTCAACCACCCTTTTCTCTATACGTGTAAACCATTAATGACATTACTCTACATAAATAATACTTGATATCATTTAAGTGTGGAAATTCTGTTAACCTAGGTTTCTCTTGATAACAAAATATGCAAGCATATAATCTCAACGATCATATACTTGCATATATAATAATTTTTCACACTAAAAATTTTACAATATCATTAATTTAATCTTTATGAATATCATACTGATCAAATTGGAGCCTAGGCAGAACTACAGGTTCATGTAATGTTTGTTTTATAAGGATTAAATTATCATTTTCATTTTTTAACTTCTGTGAACTTATACCAAATTCGGCTTTCAATAATTCATTATCTACGCTTTGTAGCTTGGATGAAATATTTGCTTTCATTTTTTCCGCCTCTTTCTATAATATCAAATTTATCACTTTCCAAAATATTGCACAATACTTTGGCATCCTCTTCACTTGCATCGTTCATTTCAATTTGAAAGTTATCTGAAGGCTCTATTATTCCCATATAGTCATGAATAGAGCTATAGTCACTTAATCTAATCTGCCCAAATATATTCATCTTGTAGTCTGACATAAGCAACCCCCTATATATGATTATTTATATTTTGTGTAATTAAACGATAATTATACATTTTTAATAAGATTAATTTGAAACGTTTATCTATTTTAATAATAGGATTACCCTCTTTATAAAAAATAAACCCACCGATAAAAATTTTTATCGGTGGATCTATGTTTATGCTTCTTTTTTTATTGAATTTACAATCTTATCAACCAATTCGTTAGGGACTTCCTCATATCTTTCAAATCTAGTTCTAAATGTACCTCTCGCACCTGTTATGCTTCTTAAATCAGTAGCATAGTCATACAATTCAGCTTGAGGAATTTCTCCAATTATTTTTTGGCCCTTTATGTCTGATTCCATTCCTAAGATTCTTCCACGCTTCTTGTTTAAATCAGATATAACATCTCCCATATAATCGTCTGGTACATTTATTTCTATAGACATCACTGGTTCTAATAATATCGGTCCTGCTTCTTGAAGTCCCTTCTTATATGCTAAAGATGATGCAATTTTAAATGCCATTTCTGATGAATCTACTGGATGGAAAGAACCATCATGTAAGGTTGCTTTTAACCTTATTACTGGATATCCAGCAAGAACCCCATGAAGAACACACTCTCTAAGTCCTTTTTCAACAGCTGGAATATACTGTCTTGGAACTGAGCCACCAACTACTGCATCTACAAAATCTAAATCATCTCCACCATCATTTCTCGGTTCAAATTTAACTTTTACATCTCCATACTGTCCATGCCCACCAGATTGTTTTTTATGCTTGCCTTGCACATCAGCTATCTTTTTGATAGTTTCTCTATAAGGAGTTTTAGCAACTCTAAGAGTAACATCAGCTCCAAATTTATTTTTAAGCTTACTTATTAACACTTCTAAATGAGTTGATCCTAGACCCGAAATTACTATCTCTGCATTTTCAATGTCTCGAGAAATTGAAAATGTAGGATCTTCTTCTAATAATTTTGCAAGACCACTAGATATCTTATCTTCATCACCTTTTGCATTAGGTATTACAGCTCTAGAATATACCGGTAGTGGGAACGTCATTCTTTCAAAGATTATATGACGATTTGATGAGCATAGAGTATCTCCAGTACTAGTAAATTGTAATTTTGCAACAGCCCCAATATCTCCAGCTCTAACTTCAGTTGTAGGATACTGTTTTTTCCCCTTTAAATAATATAATGAACTAATCTTCTCATCTTTTTCTTTAGATGAATTATATACCATAGTATCTGATTTTGCAGACCCGGTAATAACTCTAAACATAGAAAGTTTACCTATAAATGGATCAACCACTGTTTTAAATACTAAAGCAGAAAATGGTTCTTCTTCATTAATTTTAACATTCTTAAGATTATTACTCTTAATATCTTTAGCCGTATATAGATTAGTTTCAATTGGAGATGGGAAACATTCAGCAATATCTTCTAATAAAGTTTCAATTCCTACACTAGTTAAAGCAGACCCACACATGATAGGACATATTTCACCCATAGATGCTCCCTTAATTAATCCATGGTAAATATCCTCTATACTTAACTCTCCATCATTAAAATATTTATCTAATAAGATTTCATCTGTCTCTGCTATTGATTCCATGAGCATTTGTTTGCATTCTTCTACTTTATCTTTTAATTCTTCAGGAATTTCACGTTCTTCCATAACTTGAGTTTTAGGATTATAAATCCTAGCTCTATTTGAAATAATATTAACAATTCCATTAAAGTCCGTTTCTTTTCCTATAGGATATTGTATTGGTACAACAGACATCCCAAACTTCTCTTTTAATTGTTCTAAAACTTTTTCAAAATTGCTATTCTCACGGTCTAATTTATTTACAAATATTGCTCTTGGTAGTTTAAGTTCTTTAGCATAATTCCAAGCTTTTTCAGTTCCTACCTCGATTCCTGAAACTCCACAAACGCTTATCATAGCCATATCAATAGCGCTTAACCCTTCAATCATTTCTCCTTCAAAATCAAAATACCCAGGCATATCAACTAAATTAATCTTAATATCTTGCCATTCACAATGAGCTACAGAAGTAGAAATAGATATTTGTCTTTTCTTTTCTTCAACATCATAATCACTTACAGTAGTTCCATCTTCAACTCTTCCTATTCTATCAATCTCATTAGTATGATACAACAAGCTTTCCATTAGAGTAGTTTTACCAGAACCACTATGTCCAATTATTCCAACATTTCTTAAGTTATTAATTTTATACTCTTTCATAAGGTTTACCCCCTAAATTAAATTTGGATGTATTTTGATTACAAAATTGTATTAAATATATATTTTATTCTATGGAGCTTTCATTTCTCCTTCATATGTTAGAATATTTATAATATTTAATTAATTGTTTAGAATATCTTCTTGATATTCCTTTACATCTATTTATATTTATTATCATTTATTATTATTCTCTCCTTATTAAAATATCTTATAACATAACTGTTTGTACTTTTTTACATTTATCTAAATTTTCATCCAATGATAATTTATGAGGTCTTTTTTTATAATATTTTTATGATTAATTTAACCTTAATTTTAGTGAAATTGACTATATTTTTTTATATGATTATTATTCATTTTATAATTGGTATTTAACATTGTAATACACTACTGAATCTTATATATAAAATTTTATACACATCTTTATTAATATTATAATTAGTTATCTACAACTAAATAATAAAATGCGTATAAGTGCATGTTAAACATATTTATTGTGTATAAGATTTCTTCAAAAAATAAAAAAAGATAATTATTAAAATTATCTATCTTAACTATATAAGAAATGGCTCCGCGAAGAGGATTCGAACCTCCAACCTATCGGTTAACAGCCGAGTG
>DAMAVY010000074.1:0-10420 GCA_032077725.1 Clostridium sp.
AGGAAACCTTCATGTTTTAATACTTTATAAAAAGGAAGATTTGTCTTTCTAAAGTGTTCTATAGTTAGTTTAACTATAGCTCTGAAATCTTCATCCATAATCTTGCAGTTTTCTACAGACACAATGGCAAAACTTTTTCCTTTTGCATGCATTCCAAGGGTTAAATCTCCATCTTTGTCAAAATTACCAAAGGTAAATTCCATTTTATTTCTATACTCATAGTCATTTGGACTACTTTCTATACCTAGGTATTCAAAATCTTTTATATCCTTATCATTAAAAAGGCTCTTTACTTGTTCTTCTTTAAATTTAAGTTGAATATCTAGGGGAAGATCTCCATGGCTACACCCTCCACAAGTTCCAAAGATATCACAGGGAGATGCAACTTTGTAGTCCACATCTTCTAGTACATCAAGTAGTTTAGCTTCAATACCATTGAAATTTTTTTTTGTAATCATAGCTCTAACTTTCTGCCCTGGAAGAGCATTTTTTATAGCTACCTTTTCTCCATCATAAAAAGCAACACCTTTGCCAGGAAATTCTGTAGCTTCTATATTAAATTCATATTCTTTTCTCTTTCTCATATTCAATCTCCTTGTATAGTTGTTTTTTAGTTAATTATATAATATAGCCACAGTTTTGACTAGTTTTATGAGGCAATAATATAAAAGATAGTATGTTTCTTTATCTAAAATTCAAGGATTGCCTTGTTACAATATTTACCAAATAATTTTATTAAATAATAAAGTTTTTAAAAAATATAACGATAAATTGAATTAATGTGACTTGATTGTAAAGCATTGCAATAGAATGAACTAATTGAAATACAATTGTAATAAGTTCTGTTTTTGTAGGTGAATGAGTTATAAGTATTATTATAGAAAAAATTATATTGGAGGTATTTTATTATGATTAAGAAATTAGGTAATGGTAAATTAGATATTGATGCACTAGAAATTAAGGATGTTATTGATATTAGTTTGCTTCAAACTTTTCAAGATAACTTTGCCATTGGATTGAATATTGCAAGTGTTACCGTTGATGTTGAAGGAAATCCTGTAACAAAGCCAAGTTCTTATACAAGTTTTTGTAAGGATTATACTCATTCTACTAAAGTTGGCGATGATCGATGTGCTGAATGTCATAGCAAAGCTGGAAAAGAAGCAGTAAGATTAGGAAAACCATACATTTTCAGATGCCATGCAGGATTAATTGATTTTGCTACACCAATATCTGTTGAAGGACATCAAATTGGAACTATTTTAGGAGGCCAAATACTAACCTCAGATATTGAAGAAGCAGGGATTAGAAAAACTGCTGAAGAAATTGGGGTTGACCCAGATGGTTATGTAGCTGCATCTAAAAAGGTTTATAGGACTGAAGAAAAAAATGTACAAGCAGCTGCAGAAGTATTGTTTATCGTGGCAAATGCACTTTCAAAAGCTGGTTATGAACAACATATACTTAATAATATGGCTAATACTCTTTCAGATAATATTACTCAAATTTCTGCATCAATGGAAGAACTCAGTGCATCTTCTGTTAATGTAACTAACAACCAGCATACGTTAAGCGATGAAATTTTAAATGTAAAAAAATTATCTATAGAAATAAACACTATACTTGAATCAATAAAGAGTATTGCAGATCAAACTAATATGTTAGGACTGAATGCAGCTATAGAAGCTGCTAGAGCAGGGGATGCGGGAAGAGGGTTTGGAGTAGTTGCTACAGAAATTAGAAATCTATCGAAAAACTCAAAAGAAACGGCTGTCCACATATCTCAGCTTACAAAAATGATAGAAGAATCAGTTAATAATACTATTGACACTTCAAATGCTACTGTTAGTACTACTGAGCAACAATCAGCAGCAATTGAAGAAGCTACAGCTAATTTGCAGGAAGTTACAATTTTAGCGGAAGATTTGGCTGACATGTCAAAATAATATAGTCAACATCCATCACAATAATACATAATAAGTGGAAGATTAGATTTATTGAAATTAATTTAAAGGAGAAGCTTGTTCATGCAGAACTACAGCTTCTCCTTTTATAGCTTAATTTGAAAAAGTAAGGAAATTTATCCTTGAAATTTTCCATTTAAATCTATTACGTAAAAATTAAAGGTATAAATTTAGTTCTATATAAAATTCCAAACTAGAAGAAACTTCCTCTTAATAGACATTTAGCACATTACAATAATTCTATATGGAGCGGTAATGGCAGGTATACTTTTTGTGGAAGCTCCATAGATGACAATTAGATTTCGATTTGTAGGGTTTCCAGTAAATGCTTGACCATTTTCAAGAACTAGCCTAGTGTATGGAGAAATTGTTAATTTTAATTTATTATCACTGCTTATCAACTCACTGCCAAAATAATCCACTTTTACATTTTCATATAGGTTATCCTTAGCCATAACAATTGCTCGGAACCTTGGTGGGAAAATAAGAGGAACAGGTGCATTTGCATCATAATATCCAGTTACCATATCTCCTACAGATACCATTTCATGATTTACAAAATAAGTACATGGTGCTACTACAAAATTTACTGTATTTCCACTGTTTTCTACAGTTATTAATTTATAACATGCTAAATTCTCCCCAGTAGCATCTATCAAAAAATCATCAATCATGGTAATAATTCCATGAAAAGAATCAAATTTATTCATTGTTTTCCTCCATTCATATTAAAATTCTGCTTTATATAGCATATACATTATTTAAGTTTTGTGTTCCTAGTAATTATTAAATATTTTGTGATGATTCCATTAATGCAAAAATTAATGAGCATTTCATATTAAAATACTTATAACTACACTCTAACAAATTAAATTATCCATGGATATATTTATTGGAAATATATGAAATTAATATTTTTGTAAGAATTATATAGACCAATAAGTAATAATTTTAGATTATAATATAAGTATATGGGAGGAGTTATTATACTCATGGTATAAAATGCAAACAAAGAAAGTAATTATAACAACATATAAAACTTTCTAAAATATTCACAAGTAGTGTACTATGATATAATAAAATAAGAAAGTACTGCTAAATAGAGGAATTTACAAAGTTATGAAGAATTAATGTACAACAAACTCTATGAGTAGTCCATAAACCTAAATAGTTGGTAAATCATAACTAAAATTGTTGAATTTATGACAGTGGCTTAGAGATTATTTGCCTAAAGATGGATAACTAAAATTATATTTATGAAGGTGAATTAAATGAAAATATTAATTACAACAGACACTTATTATCCAATGATAAATGGGGTAGTATCTTCTACTAATAATTTATATAAAGAACTTAAAAAAAATGGACATGATGTAAGAATTATGACCTTGTCTGATACAAAAGAAAAATTTGAAGGAGATGTTTATTATTTAAAATCTTTTAAGATTAACGTTTATCCAGATGCAAGAATAAAGACTCCTTTTCACAATAATATTATTAAAGACATAATAAGATGGCATCCTGATATAATTCATTCGCAAACTGAGTTTTCAACAATGGTAGTAGCTAAATATATTGCAAAGAAGCTACATATTACTCAAATTCATACCTATCATACTATGTATGAGGATTATACTAATTATATATTAGGTGGTAAAATAATTAGAAGAAATATGGTAGCTAAAATAACTAAATTGCTTTTAAACTCTTTTGATGCAGTAATTGCCCCAACACATAAAACAGAAAAAGCACTTATAGGTTATGGGGTAAATAAAGATATCTATGTAATACCTACAGGGATAGATTTAAGTAAATATCAAAAGGCTGTTACTGAAAATGAGAAAAATAAATTGCTTGCTACTTTAGAAATTAGCAAAGATGATTATTTAATAGCTTATGTAGGTAGAATAGCTGAAGAAAAAAATATTGATGATATAATAAAACTTTACCCTACTATAATTGAAAAAATTCCGAATACAAAGTTTTTAATTGTTGGGGGAGGCCCCAAATTAGAAGATCTAAAGAATCATGTTAGTGAGATGAAACTTAATAAGCAAATAATTTTTACTGGTATGATTAGTCCTGAAGAAGTTTATAAATACTACAATATTGCAGATGTTTTTGTTACGGCTTCTACAAGTGAAACTCAAGGGTTAACTTATTTAGAGGCACTGAGTAGTGGATGTCCTGTAGTATGTAAATGGGATCAGTGTGTAGATGGAGTTGTTATTCAAGGCAAAAATGGATTTGCCTATAAAAAGGATTGGGAATTTAGTGAATATGTAAGTGATATCTTATTAAACAAAGATTTAAGAGATAAGATGAGCAAGGCTGCAAAGTTAAATTCAAATGAATATTCTATTGAATTATTTGGAAGTAGGGTCATGGACACATATAATAAGGTGACTGATTTCTCAACTATGGTTCATAGTAAAGATAAAACTTATAGAGTATAGTATATTCTTTTTAGAGAGGGTGATGAAAAGTTGAAAAAAATTAAGGAGAATATATTTCCTTTGATGTGGATGTTATTAATACCACTGGTAAATATTTTTTATGAATTCTTAAATAACTCCTCACGAGGGGTATATAGTCTTGTAACTGATTTAGATAATGCTATTCCATTTTTAAAAATATTTGCTATACCCTATTTATTGTGGTATCCATTTATAATAATAACTTTAATATATTTATGTTTAAATCATAGAAAAATATATTACAAAGCTATAGCTACTTTGGTTATAGGTATGCTCTTAAGTTATTTGACCTTCTTTTTATTTCAAACAACAGTTCCAAGACCTCAACTTAGTGGAGATGATATTTTAACAAAAATAGTTCAAGGTATATATGAAAGAGACAAGCCGTATAATTGTTTTCCAAGTATACATGTTTTAAATAGCTATGCAATAATGATTGGTATAAGGAAAAGTAAATGTAAGAATCAAATTATAAATGTTTCTGTTTATTTAACTGGCTTACTCATAATTTTATCAACTGTATTTATTAAACAGCATGTTATTCTTGACTTGTTTTTAGGATTACAACTAGCAGAAATGATTTATAGAACTGTAGATAATTTTAGTGTGGAGAAGTGGTTAGGACTTATAAAAAAAATATCTTCGTGGTGGATGTCGAGAAAGAAACAATGGGTTTCACAGGAGAAGATATAAAATTAAGGAAAGAAAAATATAAAACTTTACATTAGAATTGTATGATTTAATAATTACATAGAAAATAATCCTTATTAGATATATAATAAACGGATAAACAAATAATAATATAAACGGTTAATAGTATAAAAATTACAAAGATATATTTAACTAATTAAGAAAAGGTGAAAAAATGAATAAGGAACAATTAAAAGCAAAATGTATTGGAATGGACGAAGAAGGAAAAGGAATTGTAAAAATAAGGGGCAGAGAAGTATCTGTTCCTAATTTAATTGAAGGTGAAACTGCTAGAGTAGAATTATTTCAAAGAAAAAATTTTGTTAATGGAAAGATAATTAGTATTGAAGAAAAGTCAAATAATAGAGTTACACCTAAGTGCAAATACTTTAATCAATGTGGTGGGTGTCAACTTCAGCACATGTCCTATGAAGGACAGTTAGAGTTTAAGCAGAATTATGCTGAGGGATTACTTAAAAAATATCAGAAGGTAAATAAAATATTAGGAATGAAGGAACCTTATTTTTATAGAAATAAAGTACATTCTACGGTGGTTCATGATAAAAAAGGAAATATTATATCAGGAATTTATGAGGAAAATACTCATCAAGTAATTTCTATTGAGAAGTGTATCATTCAGGATAAACCTGCAGATAAAATTATCGCATCTATTTTACAAATTATGAAAACTTACAAGATGAAACCATATAATGAAGATACAGAACAGGGTTTCTTACGTCATATATTAGTGAGAACTGGTTTTACTAGTAAAGAAGTAATGGTTGTGTTAGTAACTTCATCTCAGATATTTCCAGGTAAAAACAACTTCATAAGTTTACTATTAAAAAAGCATCCAGAAATAACAACTATTGTTTTGAATGTTAATGACCGAAAAACCAGCGTTGTTCTTGGAGATAAAGAAAAAGTTTTATATGGAAAAGGATATATTGAAGATACTTTATGTGGATGTGTATTTCAAATTTCTCCAAAATCTTTTTACCAAGTTAACCCTATACAAACTGAGGTTTTGTATAAAAAGGCAATTGATATGGCGAAGTTAAAGGAAGATGAGGTAATTCTTGATGCATATTGTGGTATAGGAACTATTTCACTTATTGCTAGTAGCAAAGTTAAGGATGTTATTGGAGTAGAATTAAATAAAGATGCAGTAAAGGATGCAATTAAGAATGCTAAAAGAAATAAAATAACCAACACCTATTTTTATAATGATGATGCTGGTGATTTTATGGTTAATTTAGCTAAGGAGAAACAGTGCATAGGAACAGTATTTATGGATCCTCCACGTAGTGGCAGTGATGAAAAGTTTTTAACTTCCCTAGTTGAATTAAAGCCTAAAAAAATAGTATATATATCTTGCAATCCAATTACCCAAGAACGCGATTTGAAATATTTAACAAAACATGGTTATAAAGTAGAAGAAATACAGCCTGTTGACTTATTTCCGCATACATTTCATTGTGAAAGTATTTGCCTTTTAAAGAAGAATAATAAAGACAGATCTTAATAGGAGCATTAAAATCTTATATTCAGAAATTGATGTTTTTAGTAAAACAATCAAAAAGCCCTTTATATTCATAGGCTTGTTATTAAACCGGAGTTTTTAGGGAAAGGATATGCTTAGAAAAGTATTTTACTTATTAAAGACTTAGATTTACAAGAAGGTGCAGCGTATTCATGGATAGTCCCGCCAATGGACTATCAGCTGTAGTGGCCGTCTATTTTCATGATAAATGAAAATGGATGGCTTTTTTATTTGTCGCTTATGACTTTTTGCCAACTATGCAAGAAGTTCATAAATTTATTTTATTTCAACTTGAGAAAAAGTTTTCAGATTAACATCGGACTAAGGTGGATAATAATGTTATAATTGTTTTGTAATATAGATTTATTTATAGATAGATTATTTATATTTTGTGAGGTAATAATGCAATAATTTATTGCCGGAGGTGAGATAAGCGATGGAATGGCTGAATAAGATGAATGATGCTATGAATTATATAGAGTCGAATTTGGAGGAGTAAATTTTCAAGAAAGACTGGTTTTTAGCTGATCACCCGGTAGAAATACCGGCGGAATATAGGTTTTGACTGCCGATTAGATAAAAATAATTGTCGGCAGCTATAAGGAGATGTAAAATATCGTGTATGAAAGAATGTTGGACAAGCAGACGACACCGTTATTTGACGAAATGATTTCTTATTGCGGCGAAGCTGGGAAACTGTGGTGGGAGTTGGACGGATATCTAAAGGATAAATTTGAAATGAAAGGTTGTATTCGTTTTCCATATGGGAATAAATACGGATGGAGCGTGAAGTATAGCCTAAAAAGTAAGCATATCTGCGATGTCTTTGCCGAAAACGGTGCTTTTATGGTACTGATCCGCATTTCCAATGATGCAATGAATCCAATTTACAACGCGTTGAGCGATTATACCAAAGTTGTGTGGGATAATAAATACCCATGCGGAAGCGGAGGTTGGCTCAATTACCGTGTTACAGGCAATGAGCAATTACATGATTTAATGAAGATAATAGAAACGAAAGTAAACAATCACGGCAAGTGAGCATACTATGTAGTTTGTTTGATCCTAGGAATTATAACTGAGCTTAGATATCAAGCCCGCATTCCGAAGTTTGCCTGAGGAAGGTGTTCCTTTAAAAGAGCTCTTGTGAAGAAATGAAATGATGGTTGAATTTAGAGCTTAGGACAGCATTCTGCAAAGTTTACAGAGAAAAGTGTTCCTTTGAAAGCAAAGGATATAAAATACAGCAGCCACCCTAATTATTAGAATTAGGGTGGCTATAATAGACTTTAACTGTGGAAATAGTTATATATAGAAAATTTTAACTATATAACTATTTCCATATATAAAATTATAACTTTTTAAAAAGTTGCGGCACCATGTGGGTTTGCGAGGATTGGGTTCTTTTATGGTGAATAACTGTGTATTAATATGAGCTTTTGATAATTTCAATAAGTAGAAATAGATTTGCAAGGAACACAACAATAATGTTAAAAATAATAAGAGAACTAAAGGCTACTTACAAGAGGCTAGATTTGAAAAAGAAAATATAGAAACAATGTCAGGTGACGGTGAGTTTATGCTTACCGTCCTTTCTTTTTTTAATATCAAGAGAAATGTGGGCTGAAGTTCAAGAAGAAATTAAAAGAAGAGCTGAAGCTAAAGGTAATGTTGTAGGAAATACAGATAAGTACACAAAGAGGTATCTGCTAACAGGAATGCTTTACAGTAAATGTGGATTCAGCTTAAGGAGAAGAATTATAAATGGAAAATTAAATTGCAAAAAGGTAATATGGCAATGCAGTAATTATATTATAAATGGAAGAGAGGCTTGCACAGGAACAGTAATAGACGATGAGATTATAGGAAGGATTAATATAAAGAAAGAAACTATTGTGAGGGAGGATATTAAAAATGGCAAGAAGCATTACAGTTATTCCAGCAAGAGAAAGTAATCAGAGCTTAGCGGAGCAGTTAGGGCCACAGAAAAAGAGAATGGCAGCATACTGCAGAGTGTCAACAGGCCAATTAGAACAGTTATCAAGTTATGAGGCATAGGTTAGTTATTATACTACTTTTATAAATAGCAGTCCTTAATATGAGATGGTAAAAATTTATGCTGATGAGGGGATTTTAGGAACCAACACTAAAAAGAGAGAGCAGTTCAACAAGATGATTATTGACTGTAAGGCTGGTAAAATAGATGTAATTATAACAAAGTCCATATCAAGATTCGCTCACAATACATTAGATTGTTTAAACTATGTAAGAATGCTTAAGGAACTTGGAATAGAGGTTATATTTGAAAAAGAAAATATTAGAACTATGGATTCAAAAAGAGAAGTTTTGCTTACCATTTTAAGTTCCATTGCACAAGACGAATCAAGGAGTATCAGTGAAAACTCTACCTGGAGAATTAGAAGAAAATATGAATTAGGAAAGGTTTCAGTAAATTATACAAAGTTCTTGGGATATGATAAAGGTGAAGATAGCAACCTTATAATAAATGAAAGACAAGGAAAAATAGTAAGATGGATTTATAAAGATTTCCTTGGTGGTAAGAGTCCAAATAGGATAGCAAAAGAACTTGAGGAAGAAGGAGTTCCAAACTGGAGCGGTAAAGCAAAGTGGTACGCTTCAAGTATGAGGAAAATACTTAGTAATAAAAAATACAAAGGAGATGCATTACTCCAAAAGACTTATACCGTGGATTTCATTACAAAGAAGAGGGTAGAAAATAAAGGAGAGGTTCCCCAGTATTATGTAGAAGATAGTCATCCAGCACTAATAGATAAAGAAATGTAGGAGGCTGTACAGCTTGAAATAGGGCGAAGAAAAGCCTTTGCTGAAAAATATAAAACTTTAGTAGGAAGCGGTTGTGCAGATAAAAACAATCCTTTTTCATGGAAAGTTATCTGTGGATACTGCGGAGGTACCTATGGAAGAAAAGTATGGAATTCCAACAATGAAAAGCTTAGAAGGGTAATTTGGAGATGCAATAATAGATATAAAGTAAAAGGTAAAAAGAGCTGTGAAAACAAACATATAGATGATCAAGTTTTATACCAAGCTTTCATAAATACCTTTAATGCAATGATAGAAAACAAAAATTACTTCATGGAAAAGTGGAAGGAAGAGACTAAGAGTGAAGATGTTTTATTAAGATATAAAGCAAAGCAATTTATAAAGATTATAGAAAAGGCAATCCAATAATAGAATTTGACATAGATTTGTTTTTTAGGATTATTGAGAAGATGACAATATTTGAAGGACAGAAGATTATTGTAAGCCTGCTTGAAGGAACGGAAATAGAAGTTGTAATTGAGTAAGTGATTTTCAAGAGACACGTGAGGTGATGGTTAGTCACCTTGAGTGGCTTTTTCACTTTGTGTATAAAAATATCAAATTATTTTCAAACAATATATTTATGAAAATGTAGCTAAAGGCTAAATGAAAATAAGTGGATAATAGCACAAATGACCCAAGTAAAATAAGTGACAAAAAAGTTAAATATATAAAAATAAGGAATAATATGTTATAATGTTGAAGGGGGTGCGTTATGCTAAAAAACTAATTGTAAATTGAAAAGTTAAATTCCGTTTTTTAAGTGAAACTGAACTTACCTTTGCAAAGTGTTTGATATAATTAAATTGATATTTGTCCTAAGTATATTAGGAGGATTAATTATGTCAAATTATAAATCAAACAAAGGGAAACACCTTACAATAGAAGATCGAATCATAATT
>DAMAVY010000075.1:0-10411 GCA_032077725.1 Clostridium sp.
CTTAGAAACCTTGACATTATTAAAAGTGAGCCCACATATAAAAGTGGAATGATATCCTTTAAATCTATTTCACCTGAACCTAATCTCTTTAATGTGGACGACTTTAAAAGAGCCCTTCTAGATGCTTGGACCTACGAGGAAGCAAATCTTTTAAATTATGGATACGCTAAAGGCTATCAACCTTTGATTGAATACTTTTTTAAGTATATGAAAGAAAAGCGTGTAAATACCGCTAATAAAGACATTTTAATAACTAACGGATTTACTGAAGCCTTTGATTTAATTATGGGCTCCCTAACTGAAAAAGGTGATGTTATTATTTGTGAGGAACCTACCCACAATACCGCTCTAAAGATTATGCATGCCCATGGACTAAAGGTTACCCAAGTAAAAATGGATGATGGCGGAATGGACTTAAGAGAACTTGAGATAGCTTTAAAAAGTAATAAACCAAAGTTTGGGTATTTAATTCCTTCTTATAATAATCCAACAGGTATAGTAACTAAAACTGAGCGTAGAAAAGAAATTTATAACCTGTTTAGAAAATATTCTGTACCCATCATTGAAGATGGATTTAATGAAGAGTTACTCTACTCCAGTTCCCCTATTGAGCCAATAGCATCTCTTGCTGGCAAGGGTAATGGGGTTATTTATATAGGTAGTCTTTCTAAAATATTGTTTCCTGGCCTTAGAATTGGATGGATTCTTGGAGATGAAAAATTAATTGACGTACTAGAAAGTGTGAAAAGAGGGAGAACTATTCATTCTTCATTTTTAGATCAATCCTCCTTTTACTACTATTTAAAAAGTGGAGCCTTTAATAGATATGTAAAAAATGTACGTAAGTATTATAGAGACAAATATAACTTGATTATGAACATGGTGGATAAATATATTCCCTATGAGAATGTAACCGGAGAAGGTGGCCTTCATATTTTTATAAAGCTTAAGGATCATTTGGATGCCCGAAAATTGCTAGAACTTTGCTATGAAGACAATGTAATATTTATGCCTGGTGATATTTTTTTTGAAAATAGTGATGCTGGCAAAGATTGCTTTAGAATAGGCTTTGGCGGAGTAAGTGATGAAGATATAGAACTTGGCATAAAAACAATTGGTGATAATATTAAAAAGCTGAGCAAACCACCTTTCCCATAAATTCTATCCACACTGGTTCTTGTTTTTTCTCTTATAAATAATAAAATAATAAGAGAAGTAAGTAAGACACTATAAAATTACGAGGTGTAACAATGGATAAAATAATGAGGCCTGTATGGGCAGAAGTAGATTTAGATGCAATAGCATATAATACAAGAAATATTAAAAGCCTAGTTAAAGATAAAGAACTAATAGCAATAGTTAAATCTGATTGCTATGGACATGGAGCTGTAAATGTAGTTCCTACTCTCCTTGAAAATGGAGCTTCAAGGCTTGCTGTGGCAATGATAACTGAAGGAATTGAACTAAGAGAGAATAATATTGACGCTCCTATTTTAATTTTAGGTTACACTCCTCTTTATTTAGGAGAAGATCTAGTAAGTTATGATATTGAACAAACTGTGTATGACTTAGAATATGCAAAAGAATTGTCTCAAATAGCTTTAAGCCTTAATAAAAAAGCAAAAATTCACATTGCTATAGATACTGGTATGGGCAGAATTGGATTTCTTCCCTCTAAAGAAAGTCTTAAAGACATTACTGAAATATGTTCACTAGAAGGTATAGATGTAGTTGGAATATTTTCTCACTTTTCTACCGCTGATGAAAAAGATAAAACATATACTAAAGAACAGCTTTATAAATTCACAAAACTTATGGATGATTTAAAAAAAGCAGGAATTGAAATTCCTATAAAACATTTATCAAATAGTGGTGCAATAATGGATATACCAGAAACTTATTTAAATGCAGTAAGACCTGGCATTATACTTTATGGTTATTATCCTTCTAATGAAGTTAATAAAAACAACCTTAAAATCAAACCTGCTCTAACTTTAAAGGCAAAAATTGCTCAAGTAAAAGAGCTCGATGAAGGAATGTACATAGGCTACGGAAAAACCTATAACACTACAAAAAAAACTATTGTAGCTACCTTACCTATAGGTTATGGCGATGGATATCTTAGAGCCTTAGCTTCAAGTGGAAAAGTCATAGTAAATGGTAAATTCGCTAGGATAATAGGTAGAATTTGTATGGATCAATGCATGATTGATGTAACAGATATAGAAAATGTGAAAGCGGGAGATGAGGTTATCCTCCTAGGAGAACAAGGAAATCTAAAATTTGATGCTGATGATATAGCAGAAATTTTAGGTACAATCAATTATGAAATTCTTTGTATACTAAAATCTAGAATTCCTAGAGTATACATTAAAAATAAAGAAATAATTAAAGTATTAAATAACATCTAAACAAAGAGTCTTGCCACTTATAAGTGACAAGACTCTTTGTTTAGATAATATATATCATGGACCTTTAGTCCTTATAATTCTTAGATACTACATTAAACCATTTTTACCATTCTATATAAATATTGAGAAAAATATTTTTCCTCTTTTTCAAATTTATAATCTAACTTTTCATAGAACCTTCTTACCTTCTCATCCTTGGCTAATAGCGAACAACCTTTATATCCTTTTTCTTTGGCCACCTTTTCTGCTAGCTTCATTAGCTCTTTTCCTATTCCAAGACCTCTAACTTCATTAGCAGTGGCTAAGTTCGCTATATAAAGTTCTCTATCTCCACCTTCTTTTAAGTACATTCCTAGAATTAAGTTATTTACAAATTTCATCTTCCCTTTAATACCTTTTATCATATGAAGTAATTTAAGACTAGTTTTTGTATCTAACTCAGTTATTTCTTTACTATTTAAAAGAATTATAGCTCCACAGGTTCTTCCATCTAATTCTGCTACTTTTATATTCAAATAGGAATACCTAGATTCCTTACTTAGTACTAACCATTGAATCCTATTTAAAATATCCTCTTTAGTGCCCTGACCCCAAATATGATCTGGAATTTCCTCAGTATCATATATAAGATCAGCAATAATGGGGGCATCCACCTCCGTTGCATCTCTTAATGTTAAGTTTTTCATAATTATCCCTCTTTCATGAAATTTTCATTTATATTTCTTTATTCTATTATATGATGATTGTGATAATTAATTAAGGCTTTAGATGCATAGTATTATAGTACTTTTATGCTATTATTGAATTTTTACTAATCTACACAATTATCCCATTAGTACTTATAGTTAGTCTCTATTCCATTTAATTATATTTTATAAATAAAGTACTAATTTAGCATATATTTAAAAGTAATTTTATTACTGTGTTTACTTATCTAGCTATAGTGGTATAATATATGTAATAATAAAAAATGATTATTATTATATTTATGATAAATTAATGCAAAGAAAGAAGGAGAGTCGAATTGTGTAATATGGAAGTTTTCGCAAATGTTTTAGGCTAATAACGGGATTCTTATACCCTTTTTTACCTAAACATTTGAATAAACTCCCTTTTACAGGATGGACTCTTTTTTTCATATTCCAAATCATGTAAAGCTTGAAATGATATTAACTTTTAACTTTACTATGATTTTGAAGTTAATATTAATGATGATTTGAAATATATTTTTCACTGCATTAATTTACATGAAATTTAAGGAAAGAGGCAAGGCCTCTTTCCTTTTTTATATTTACGGAGGTATAGACATGAGTATATTAAATATTGAAAATATAAGCTTTGATTTTGGTGACAAAACTATTTTTAAAAATGCATCCTTTAGATTATTAAAGGGTGAACACGCTGGTCTTGTTGGAGTCAACGGCGCTGGCAAGACTACCCTATTTAACATTTTAACTGAAAAACTAATCTGCGATGAAGGCAACTTTTCTAAAGCTTCGTCCTGTAAAATTGGATATCTTAAGCAAATTTCAGATATAAATGAAAATCTAACTATTAAAGAAATATTAAAGGAAGCCTTTAGTGACCTATATATATTAGAAGAAAAGATTTTATTTATTGGTAATGAACTAGCTTTAGGAGACATGAAAGACTATGATAAGTTAATAAGTAAACTAGGTCATCTTCAAGACAAATTAGATACTAGTGAATTTTATAATATTGAAAAACACATTGAAACTATGTCTAAAGGGCTTGGTATAACCTCCCTTGGTATGGATACTCCCTTTAAAAACTTAAGTGGAGGTCAAAAGACTAAGGTTATGCTTGCAAAGCTATTACTTGAAGCTCCTGATATATTACTTTTAGATGAGCCTACCAACTATCTAGATAATGAGCATATAAATTGGCTATCTAAATATCTACAGGATTATAAAAATGCTTTTATAGTCATATCCCATGACACTAACTTTTTAAATAGAATTACTAATGTAATCTTTAACCTTGAATTTTCTACTATAAAAAGGTATATAGGAAATTATGATAATTTCTTAAAATTGCAAGATGAGGAAAGAAAGAGATATATAGCTGAATATACTGCTCAGCAAAATGAAATTCAAAAGCTCCAAAACTTTATTGATAAAAATAAAGTCCGTGCTTCCACTGCAAAAATGGCTAAAGGTAGGCAAAAGGCTCTGGATAAAATTGAAAAGTTAGAGAAGCCAAAAATAATATCACCTAAACCTAATTTCTCATTTAATTTAATAAGAAATTCAGCTTCTCTTGTAATGAAAAGCACTAGACTAGATATTGGTTATAATTTTCCACTAATTAAAAACCTTGACCTCACTTTAAAGAGAGGTGAAAAGGTTGCTATTACAGGCTGTAACGGTATAGGAAAATCTACTTTTTTAAAAACTATAATGGGGGTTATTCCTCCAATAAATGGTGAAATCAAATTTGGAGACTATTTATATCCTTCATACTTTGAGCAGCAAGTTCATAGTTTAGACCGTACTCCCCTTGAAGAGGTGTGGGATTTTTTCCCTAAGAAATCTCAAAGTGAGATAAGGGCTGCTCTTGGCCGCTGTGGGATTAAAAATGAGCACATGAATCAGAAACTTAAAACTTTAAGTGGTGGAGAACAATCCAAAGTGAGACTTTGTATGCTTACCTTAACTCCTACAAATTGGCTTTTACTTGATGAGCCAACTAACCACTTAGATGCTATCTCTAAGGCTGAGCTAAAAAAGGCTCTTATAGATTTTAAGGGTACAGTCTTACTGGTTTGCCACGAAGTTGAGTTCTATGAAGATTTAGCAACCCAGGTTTGGAATATGGAAGAACTTTTATAATTAACAGAGTTCTTGGCTTCAGATGGAGTTTTTACTCCACCTGAAGCTTAGAAATCGTTATCCAGGGACGTATTCGCCCTTAACTCCCAGTTAAGTGACACTCCAAATTTTACATTTGGTCAGTGGAACTTACTCCACCGAACGCATGTGAGGCGGAGTTTCATAAAAGAAGATGGGAGTCTTAGGGCGGATAGTCATCGGATAAATTGCTTTAAATAAGCTAAAGCCCCTAAATTAGGCATTAATCCTACTTTAGGGGCTATTATTATAGTTATTTTAATCTTTTTTACTTTAGTTTTCTTTTTTTACTTTAGAACTTACTTTTCCGCCTTTAATTTTTTCATCATTTTCTTTTTCACTTAAATTCTCAAAAGCATTTATATACATCTGTTTTATTTCTTTCATCAATGGATATCTTGGGTTAGCTCCTGTGCATTGATCATCAAAAGCTTGCTCAACCATTTCATCAAGTGAGCCATAGAAGTTCTGTTCTCCAACTCCAGCTTCTTTAATTGTCATAGGCATATTTACTTTACCTTGCAATTCCTCTATAGCCTTGGTTAGTAGTTCTATCTTTTCATCATCCGTATTTCCACCTAACTGCAGATAATCCGCAATCTTTCCATATCTCCATGCAGCATTTGGATATTTATACTGAGCAAAAGCCGCTTGCTTAGTTGGAGCATCTGCTGAATTAAATCTTATAACTTCATTTAATAATAATGAGTTAGCCATTCCATGTGGCAAGTGATGGAATGCACCTAATTTATGTGCCATTGAGTGACAAACTCCTAAAAATGCATTTGAGAATGCCATACCGGCCA
This sequence comes from Clostridium sp., assembly GCA_032077725.1. Classification (GTDB taxonomy): domain Bacteria; phylum Bacillota; class Clostridia; order Clostridiales; family Clostridiaceae; genus Clostridium_J. Next base: position 6,088 of record DAMAVY010000075.1, read on the forward strand.
TACATGATGCATGAGCCATTTTTTCTCTAGCCTTTACATTAGTAGTTCCTTCGCTATAAGCATCTGGCAAGTATTTGAACACTAATCTTATAGCTTCAAGTGCAAGTCCATTAGTAAATTCTGATGCCATAACTGAAACATAAGCTTCTATAGCGTGAACTAATACATCTATTCCAGCACAAGCTGTTAATCCCTTAGGAGAAGTCATCATTAGTTCTGCATCTACAATAGCCATATCAGGAGTTAGTTCATAGTCAGCTAGTGGATATTTTATTCCTGTTTCTTCATCTGTACTAACCGCAAAAGGAGTTACTTCTGATCCAGTACCAGCAGAAGTTGCTACTGCAACCATCATAGCTTTTTCCCCCATTGTTGGGAATCTGTATACTCTCTTTCTAATATCCATGAATCTCATAGCTAAATCTTCAAATCTAACTTCTGGATGTTCATACATAACCCACATGATCTTTGCAGCGTCCATTGCAGAACCACCGCCTAAAGATAATACTACATCTGGATTGAAATCAAGCATTGCTTTTGCCCCAGCTTTAGCACATTTTAATGTTGGATCTGGCTCAACATCTGAGAATACCTTAAAGTTCATATCATATTGCTCTAGCACTTCTGTAATTTTCTTAGTGTATCCAAGTTCAAATAACATCTTATCTGTTACAATAAATACCTTCTTCTTTCCAAGGTCATGTAATTCTTCAAGAGCAACAGGTAAACAACCATATTTGAAATAAGTTTTTTCTGGGACTCTAAACCAAAGCATATTCTCTCTCCTTTTAGCCACAGTCTTAATATTAATTAAATGCTTAGGACCAACATTTTCTGAAACTGAGTTTCCACCCCATGATCCACATCCAAGAGTTAATGATGGTTCTAATTTAAAGTTGAATAAATCTCCAATAGCACCTTGTGATGCAGGCATATTGATTAGAACTCTTCCTGTTTTCATTTTATTTCCAAAGGCAGCTATTCTGTCTTTGCTCTTTGCTTCGTCAGTATATAGTATTGATGTGTGTCCCATACCACCTAATTCTATTAATCTGTTAGCTTTTTCTAAAGCGTCTTCAAAGGTTTTAGCTCTATACATTGCTAGTACAGGAGATAATTTTTCATGAGAGAAAGGCTCCTCTAGTTCTACTGATGTAACTTCTCCAATTAAAACCTTAGCTGATTCAGGTACATTAACCCCAGCCATTGCTGCTATCTTGTAAGCTGGTTGACCAACTATATCCGCATTTAATCCACCTTTATCATTTAAAATGATTTTTCTTACTTTATCTATATCATTCTTATTAAGAATATGTGCCCCTCTTGCTGATAATTCTTCCTTAACTTCATCATAAACTTTATCTATAACAACGATTGATTGCTCTGATGCACAAATTACCCCATTATCAAAAGTTTTGGAAAGTAATATTGAATTTACAGCCATTTTAATGTGTGCAGTTTCATCGATTATTGCTGGAGTATTTCCTGCTCCAACACCTAGTGCTGGCTTTCCTGATGAATAAGCTGACTTAACCATTCCAGGACCACCTGTAGCAAGAATTAAATCTGATTCCCTCATAACATTTTGTGAAAGTTCAATAGATGGCTCATCTATCCATCCTCTTATACCTTCTGGAGCTCCTACTTTAACCGCTGCATCTAAAACTATTCTAGCTGCTGCAATTGTAGAGTTTTTAGCTCTTGGATGAGGTGATATAATTATTGCATTTCTAGTCTTAAGACATATTAAAGTTTTGAAAATTGCTGTTGATGTTGGATTAGTTGTAGGAACTATAGCAGCAATAACTCCAATTGGTTCTGCAACCTTAGTAATTCCATAAGTTTGATCTTTTTCTAGAACTCCACAAGTTTTCATATCCTTATATTGATTATATATATATTCAGCTGCAAAGTGATTCTTAATAACCTTATCTTCAACAATTCCCATTCCTGTTTCTTCCGCTGCCATCTTAGCTAATTTAATCCTGTTATTATTAGCTGCCATTGCTGCCTGTCTAAAAATTTCATCTACTTGCTCTTGAGTAAATGTAGCAAACTTCCTTTGAGCCTCTCTTAACTGTTCTATTCTTTTTGTTAATTCCTCGCTATTGGTAACTTTCATCATATATCCTCCTAGAAATAAATTTTTTATATTTTTTCACATCATTTTTATCTTTGTTATTTTTTTAACTATCTATGTTATTATATTAACACCTTGTTTATTTTTTGTCAAACTTTTTTTCGAAATATTTTTTAATTTTTTCTTTATTTCATATTTTTACTATTCATCAGTTATAATGTCATCTAAATCCCCTAGAATTCTGGAAAATTTAAGGTTAAACAAGTTATAAGCTTATACTGTATTAACATTTTTTTGAAATTCTCTTAAAAGTATAGTTAATTTAATCACAATGATTAGTGCGTTGTAAGGTACACAATAGGCATTTAATAAGATTAGAACTAATTTTGAAACAAAAATAAAAGCCCACTATCAGTTAGCAGACTTCCATTTTATTAATTTTCCACGTGAAAATATAAGAAAAATTATATCATATAAGGGTGGTTAACTTATTCATAGCCAAATTAATCATCTTTTCATGGTCAAAAGCTAATAAATCTGTATTTTTCTCTGATGGCTTTATATCCACCTCTATACTCTTTAAAATTCCACTTCTAACACTCTTTTCTACTACCAAATACTCCATTTGTATTTGATTTTCTTCATTACGCAAAACTAAGTTATAGGTATTTTGCCCTTCACTAGAAGCCAAAAGATTTTTAGTCACGAAAAACCAAGCTACCTCTGCTGCATCATCCCCAGCTACAGGCCTTAATTTATCATATTCTACTAAAGCCATATAGGAAACACTTATAACTCTATCTCTAGGGTCTCTTTTTGCTTCGCCAAAGGTATATAACTGCTCTAGGTAAACGTCATCAACATCGGTTTCTTCTTTAAGTTCCCGGTAAGCTGCTGTTTCTATATTTTCATCCATATCAACAAAGCCTCCTGGAATTGCCCACTTGCCTATACAAGGATGATCCTTTCTCTTTATCAATAAAATTTGAAGTTCTTTATTTTCCTTCATTGCTTCCTTCACAGTGAATATCAAAGTATCCACTGTAACCGCAGGCTTTTTATATTTATCTGGATTATATCTTTCTAAAAATTCTTCTAAGTTTTCCCCTCTTGAATTTACTTTTTCGTTATTGTTTTTCATAATAATTTTTTAGGCAATAACCTAAAAGTCACCTTCTTCCACTATTATCTAGTTCTTACCTCTTGCCTTTTCCATTGTAGAGGCGTCTCTTTTATTCCAAAACTCATATGGCCTATAGTCCCAGGCTTTTTCATTTTAGCGTTTTGTTCATTCATCACTTGATTTCTCCCTTCGCACCTAATTTTTATATTAAAATTATACATGATTAAACTACTAAATGTTATAATGTTGTTCATATTGTATAAATCATCTTATAAGTATAAATAATCCAATAGAAGATATAACCCTTAAGCCTTAGAAAATGAATAATTGAAAATATATTATACTTCATGTAGCCTGCGAATAAGGAAGGAATACTTTGTTTTTTCTTAAAAATGGTTTTAGAGTCACAGGAGTTGTCCACCTATAATGAATATTTTAAGAAAATTACGAATTATATATCAAATGTATTTTCTTTTACATTTGGTAGTAAACTGTAAATTGACTTTCCTATTTTCTCCTCAAAATACTGTTTAATCTCGAAAGTTGATTTCCATCTTGGAATTGTATATTCATTAATTCCTCCCCTTAATGCCATCTCTACAATTCTTTTCTCAATTAAAACAAATCCACTTAGTAGTGCTAATAATCACATAATTTTATTAATTTATCATAGTCTGTTTCCTCTGTACACGATAAGTATTCCTTTACAAAACTAATTTCTTTATCCGTACCATCCCATTTTCCTACAATAACAATCTTATTATTATATTTAAATCCTATATGACTTAAGCAAGTTCTTGCTACTAAATCATATCCTTTACTAATTGCATAATTGTATCCATCTATACCATGCCTCATACCATATACACCACATCTTCTACCTATATCATGTAATAGCCCTAACACATATGCTAATTCTGAATCTAAATCATCTGCCTGTTCTGCTATTAGTTTTGCACCCTCTGCAACATACATTGAATGCTTGACCCAACCACCTGGATTTAATTTTTCCGCTTCTTTTAAAATTATCATTGCTTCTTCTATTGTAGGTACACCTTTTTTATTATTATATTTCAGAATTACACCCCTTACAAAAAATCTTCACAATATCCTACTAAATT
>DAMAVY010000076.1:0-10330 GCA_032077725.1 Clostridium sp.
AGAGAGAACGTGTCCTTGTCACTTTAAGACTAGACATATTGAGTATAAACGTTAATTAAAAAAAGTATATTGAAAGTGTATATAGAAAATGTATATAAGAAATGTACTATATTATAAACATAACTAAAATTATGATATTATGATATAATTTACACATAACATACTCTAGTGATTATTCATTAGAATTTTAATTTTGTAGGAGGATTTAAAATGAGTTATTTAACACCAACACCACATAATGCAGCTAAAGCAGGAGATATAGCAGAAACAATTCTACTACCTGGAGATCCACTAAGAGCTAAGTTTATAGCAGAGACTTATTTAGAGAATGTAGTAGAGTATAATACTGTAAGAGGAATGTATGGATATACAGGAACATATAAGGGCAAGAGAATTTCAGTACAAGGAACTGGGATGGGAATGCCATCAATAGGAATATACTCTTATGAATTAATTCATTTTTATGGTTGTAAAAATTTAATTAGAATTGGTTCAGCAGGAGGCTGGGGAAACCTTAAGGTTCGAGATATAGTTTTTGCCATGGGAGCTAGTACAAATTCTAACTATGCTCATCAATTTAAATTACCAGGAACTCTTGCACCAATTTGTAGCTTTGAACTTTTGGAAAAAGCAGTGAAGGTTGCTAGAGAAAAGGAGATTCCTTTTACTGTTGGTAATGTGCTTTCTACAGATTCTTTCTATGGAGATGGAGAAGATGTAATGGAAACCACATGGAAGAAAATGGGGGTATCTGCTTGCGAAATGGAAGCTGCAGCATTATATATGAATGCAGCAAGAGCAGGAGTAAATGCATTAGCTATCTTAACTATTTCTGATTTACCAGTTACAGGAGAATCTAGTTCAGCAGAAGAAAGACAAGAAACTTTCACAAGTATGATGGAGATAGCATTAGAGCTAGCTTAAAAAAGGCGGTATGTGAAATGAAGTTAATCTCATGGAATGTTAATGGAATTAGAGCCTGCGTTCAAAAGGGCTTTTTAGATTTTTTTAAAGAAGTTGATGCAGATATATTTTGCATTCAAGAAAGTAAAATACAAGAAGGACAGATAGATTTAGACTTAGAAGGTTATTATCAGTACTTTAACTATGCAGAAAAGAAGGGTTATTCAGGAACAGCTATTTTTACTAAGATGAAGCCACTGAGCATCGCTTATGGCATGGGACTTGAGGAGCATGATAAAGAGGGAAGAGTAATAACTTTGGAGTTTGAAAATTTTCATCTAGTAACGGTATATACTCCGAATTCTAAGTCTGAACTTGAGAGACTTGACTATAGAATGGTTTGGGAAGATGAGTTTAGAACTTATGTTAAAACTTTAGATGATAAAAAACCTGTTATAGTATGTGGGGATTTAAATGTTGCACATAAAGAAATTGATCTAAAAAATCCTAAAAGCAATAGAAAAAATGCTGGATTTACCGATGAAGAGAGAAATAAGTTTACAGAGTTATTAGGGGCTGGATTTATAGATACTTATAGAAATTTCTATCCAGATTTAGAAGGAGTTTATTCCTGGTGGTCTTATAGATTTAAGGCAAGAGAAAAAAATGCAGGATGGAGAATTGATTACTTCTGTGCTTCAGAAAAATTAAGAGAGAAATTAGTGGCTGCTAAAATACACACGGAAGTTTTAGGCTCAGATCACTGCCCTGTTGAACTTGTAATTAATTAAGCGTTGGTTTCAGCAAAAGTTTAGAGTTTATCTGAATTAAAGTTGAGTTCCTAAAATTAATAACAAAATATCCCCAATTAGTTGAAAATCTAAAGGAGATTTCAATTAATTGGGGATTAATTTATTTTTTTCACATTTGTGCTTTAAAATGGAATTCTTGCTATAACCATATGCATATTTTTCATGTTGTATAGTTGTTCTTTAGTTATTTCTTGAATTGTAGTGATTTTTGTTACATTGTGAATCAGCGCAACTCTAACTTTGGCATCGTCAAGGTCTCTTGCAAGTAAGGTACCACAGTATTTTGCGTTTTCAGTTTCCACATTGAATAGAAAAACTTTCAATTTTTCTATTGGTATAACATCTTTCTTTAGGAATTCATCATCGAATTCCACCTCACTATTAAGAGAGATTAAACCTTCTCTAACTATAGTTTTATCCCACCCTTTATATTCACAAAGTCGTCCCCATAGTCCTAAATTCATTATGCTTTTAACTGTAAGCTTAATTACCATAAAATTCACTCCCTCTCATTTTTATAACTAATGTAGTTTAACTATGATTTTATCATAAATTTCACAAATATTCAATCAATTCACTAATTGTTAATAAATTTTAATTTGAATATAATTTTACAAAACCTCTCTGACTTATATTTCCAGATGAGCAGCTGGATTAGTAACATATTTATTAGCAGAAGCAAAATGTGATTGATGGGATATATATGTCAGAGTTCATTTGTTATTATGTCCAAAAGATTGAGAATTTAATAGTGTTGATAAGTTATTTATTAAGTTTAAATTGAGCATGAAACATTTAATAACATTTCAAAACCATATTAGAGTTAAAGTTAATATGAATGTTAATAATGTTAATTAATCTTAATAAAAAAATTAAGATTATTAACTTTTTTATTAATTTTATTAATTTGTCTATTTACAATAATTTGAATAAGTACTATAATTATACCAAGGAGGTAGGAATATGTATAAGGTGTTAACAAAGTGTCCTGTTTGCTCAGGAAAAATGAAAATTAAAAAATTGGAATGTGAAAATTGTAACACAATAATTGAAAATGATTTTTCTTTTTCTAAATTTGAAAAATTAAATGATGAACAATTAAATTTTGTAGAAACATTTTTACGGTATAGAGGAAACATTAAGGACGTTGAAAGAGCATTAGGTATATCATATCCTACAGTTAGGGGAAAACTGGAAGAGATAAACGAAGCTCTAGGACTTGTTGATAAAAAACAAGTAGATAGTTACAAAGAAGAAATTATATCAAAACTCGAAAATGGGGAAATTACATCAAATGAAGCTATTGAGATGTTGAGTAGAAAGTGAAACAAAATAAAATCAAGTTTAATTATTATTAGGAGGGTATATTATGGAGGACAAGTTAAGAATTTTAAAAATGGTAGAAGAAGGAAAACTTACTGGGGAGCAAGCTAGCAAACTCCTTGATACTTTAGAGAAAAATAGTGATGAGAAATCTAATATTGTAGATGACAAGGATTTTTTTAGAATACCTAAGTCTACTAATGGAATTAAAATGCTTTATGTGAGAATTAAATCTCATGATGGTGATAATGTGAAGGTAACAATTCCTATAGAAGTAGTTAAGATAATGACAAGCTCAGGTGCTTCTGTAATTGGTAATGTTGATAAATATGATATTAAAATGGATATGATCATAGAAGCTATTGATAATGGGATTATAGGACCTATAGTACAAGTTGATACAGATGATGGGGATAAGATATTAGTGGAAATAGCTTAAATTATTTTTGTTGAGGGGATTTTCGTATGATTATTGATATAAAAGAAAAGAATTCAGATAAAAATATGCATATTCACATTCCTAGGTTTTGTATTTCCATAGGAGCTTTTATACTACCATTAGCTTTAAGATCTGGTAACGCTCATATTCGTAAAAGTGGGGAAAAGATTCATGTTAAGAGTATGAATAAAGAACAGGTAAGGGCAATAAAAAAAGGAATTAAGTATTTAAACAAATACTATAAAGGCTTAGTACTTGTGGACATCCAAAGTAATGACGGAGAAAATGTTAAAATAGTTATCTAAGTTTATGGGGTTAAGCATCATTTAAAATAGCTTTGATTTGAAAAGCGATAGTAATGTATAAATAGAGAAAGTGACTGTATATAATGAAAATTAATTCATTATGTACAGTCACTTTTTATGAATTCAATTAAATTGATTAACTTGTTAATAGTTGTTATACATAGTATTTTAAGTCCATAGTATATAACCATTATAAATTGAGAAAATTATAGGAAGTACTAAAAAGAAAGAAGGACTTATATATGGATAATGGTAATGCTTTTTTAAGAGCTGGTTTTAAAAGAGCTAAGGCAGATGGTACTTTCAAATCAATGACTATTGGTGGAACAATAATAAAGACTATTTTTTTACTTATAATATTATTAATTTCTTTCTCCTATACTTGGAATTTATTATCTATGGGTAGAAGTGATTTAGCAAGAAAATTTTTATTAATTGGTGTCCTTGGAATAATAATAGTAGCAATAGTAACATGCTTTTTACCTAGGGTAGCTAGTATAACATCGATTATATATGCCATATTAGAGGGATTAACATTAGGGACTATATCCTATTATGCAGAAGTTTGGTACTCGGGAGTAGTGTTACCTGCAATAATGCTTAGTATAGCTACAGCATTTGCAGTGGTGATGATTTATAAAGTCATAGGAGGAGTAAATTTTTGGTTTAGAAGAATTATAAAAGTAGCAGTTATGGGAGTTTTAATATCATATCTTCTAACTTTTTTGTTATCCCTTGTTCAAGTAAAAATGCCATTTATTCATTCTGGAGGAACTATAGGAGTTGTTGTATCACTAGTAGTAATGTTTATAGCAGCATCAAGCTTACTTTTGTGTTTTGATTTTATAAATAATATATCTAAATATGGTACACCTAAATACATGGAATGGTTCGGATCCTTTTCTGTTTTAGTAAATTTTGTTTGGATGTATCTTCAAATATTAGAACTTCTAGAAAAATTGAAAGAATAAGTAAAATATATAAATCATTTTTTAAGATTTGTACTAAGGTATATATTTTTGCAAAAATCATTGTTATAATTTTGTATGATGGTGAAATTAATATAAATTTACAATATTATAAACCTTTGTTTTTGAAAGGAATGAGCATATGGGGATTAAAGTAGTAACTGATAGTACTAGTTACATACCAAAGGAACTTATAAAAAAGTATGATATTACTGTAGTTTCGCTAGGGGTAGTGATGGACAATGTGTCATACAAAGAAGTAGAAATTGATAATGATGATTTTTATAAAAAACTAGAACAATTAAATAATATACCTACGTCGTCACAGCCTAGCATTGATGATTTGTATAATAGTTTTGATAAAATTATTTCAGAGGGTGATGATGCTATTGGAATTTTTATATCTTCTGAAATGAGTGGTACATACTCTACTTGTAATCAGGTAGTAAAAGCAATGATAATGGATAAATATCCCAATGCTAAAATGAAAGTAATAGATTCTAGGTCTAATTGTATGGAAATGGGATATGCAGTTCTTGCAGCTGCAAAGCTTGCAAAAGAAGGAAAACTTATGGAGGAAGTAGTAGAAGTGGCAAAGAATATTATTGGGAGAAGTAGATTTTTATTTATTCCTGATACTTTAGAATATCTTAAAAAAGGTGGTCGTATTGGTGGAGCTTCAGCATTATTTGGAAAGCTTCTTCAAATTAAACCAATACTTACAGTTGAAGATGGAAAGACCACGGTATTTGATAAGGTTAGAACTAAACAAAAAGCTATTATGAGAATGATAGGAAAAGTTGAAGAGGATATAAAAAACAATAAGCTTGGAGAGCTAATAGTTCATCACATCAACTGTGAAGAAGAGGGCATGGCCCTTCAAAAGAAGGTAAAAGAAGTTCTTGGCGTAGATGCAGTAATACAGTGTATTGGACCAGTAATTGGATGTCATGTAGGTCCTAAGACTGTAGGAATTGCATACTATACCCAAAAGTAAGCTAATATTTTTAATCATAGAGTTGAGGTAGGGAAAAATCCCTTCCTTGTCTCGGCGGTAATATAACAATAAATTCTATGTGAGGAGAGATAATATGGATATTAAATCAAGAATTGAAAGTTTAAGAATTTTAATGAAAGACAGGAACATTGATGCCTTTATCATTCCAAGTTCAGATAATCATGGAAGTGAGTATGTAAGTGAATACTTTAGAGTTAGAGAATGGATTTCAGGGTTTAATGGTTCAGCAGGAACAGTGGTTATAACTGATAAGGAAGCACACCTTTGGGTAGATGGAAGATATTTCTTGCAGGGGGCACAACAAATAGAAGGTACAGAGTATGCTCTAGAGTGTATGGGAGAAACAGGAGTTAAAACTTATACGGAGTGGATTTGCGATAATGTTAAAATAGATGGAACTGTAAGCTTTAATGGAAAAGTATTTACTGTATCAGAATATAACGGGCTTGTAGAAGCTTTTAAAGAAAAAAATATTAAAATAAAACCACAGGAAGATATTTTTGAAAAACTTTGGAAAGATAGACCATCTATGCCTAAGGAAAAAATGTTTATTCTTGATGAGTCTTATACAGGCAAATCAGTAGGAAAAAAATTATCTTTAGTTAAAGAACAAATGGAAAAGGATCATGTGAATAATTTTTTATTAGCATCCTTAGATGATATAGCATGGCTTTTAAACCTTAGGGGTGGAGATGTAGATTGCAATCCTGTATTTTTAAGCTATTTCTTGATTAGCGGAAATACATGTACTTTATATGTGGACAAAGAAAAAATTAATGAGGAAATTTCTAAACTTTTAAATAGTGATTCTATAATTATTAAAGATTATAATCACATTGCAGAAGATCTTGTAAAAATAAGTGGAAGTGTAGTTTTTGATCCAAGCAAGACTAATGTATGGCTTATGGAAGCAATAAATAGTGATGTTAAAGTATTAGAAAAAAGAAATGTTACCACAGATTTAAAGGCAAAGAAAAACTCTGTAGAGCTTAAAAATATAGAAAATGCCCATGTGAAAGATGGAGTAGCTATGGTTAAGTTCATAAAATGGGTTAAAGAAAGTGTTAAGAGTGAAGAAATAACAGAAATATCTGCAGCAGAAAAACTAGAAAGCTTTAGAGCTGAAGGAAAAGACTTTAAAGATATAAGTTTTGATACTATCGCTGGATATGGACCTCATGGAGCTATAGTACATTATAAAGCTACAGCTGAAACAAACTCAAAATTACAACCTAAAGGATTATTTCTAGTAGATTCTGGAGCTCAGTATCTTGATGGTACCACAGATATTACAAGAACAATAGCACTTGGAGAACTTACTAAAGAAGAAAAAGAAGATTACACTTTAGTTTTAAAGGGACATTTAAATCTTGGAGCTGCTATATTTATTGAAGGAACTCCAGGCTGTAGTCTTGATATATTAGCTAGAAGACCCCTTTTTAATAAAGGTATGGATTTTAAACATGGAACAGGACATGGAGTAGGATATTTACTTAATGTTCACGAAGGTCCACATGCTATAAGAAGAGATTTAAATCCAACGGCTTTAGAAGAAGGTATGGTTGTATCTAATGAACCAGGAGTTTATAAAGCAGATAAACATGGCATAAGAATTGAAAATCTTGTGGCAGTAATGCCTAAGGAAAAAACTGACTTTGGTAAATTCTTATGTTTTAAGAATTTAACACTTTGTCCATATGATTTAGATGCTATTGAAGTATCATTACTAAATGAAGAAGAAAAACAATGGATAAACAATTACCATAGTGGAGTATTTGAAAAATTAAGTCCATATTTAAATAATGAACAAGTAGCTTGGCTTAAGGAATCAACTAGAGCAATTTAATAAATAAAAAAGCTGTACATAATGAGTAGAAATTCATATGTACAGCATTTTTATGGGAAAAATTATTATCACTTTTAATAAGTTTTTATATTATAATAATATACGCTTAGGATGAGGTGGATGATTTGGAATTTTTTAAGGAATTAGCACCGGAAATACAGGCACTGTTGGCTACTTTATTTACATGGGGTGTTACTGCTTTAGGTGCGGCAGTAGTATTCTTCTTCAAAACTGTAAATAAAAAGATTTTAGATATAATGATGGGATTTGCAGCTGGTGTAATGATAGCAGCTAGTTTTTGGTCACTTTTAGCACCAGCCATTGAAATGAGTGGTGAACTAGGTGTAATACAATGGATTCCACCTGCAGTGGGGTTTTTATTAGGTGGCATTTTTCTACTTATCATGGATAGATTATTACCCCATTTACATGTGGGATTTAAAACAGAAGATGCAGAGGGAATAAAAACTGGATGGAAAAGAAGTGTCCTATTAGTACTTGCTATAACTCTTCACAATATCCCAGAAGGTTTAGCTATTGGAGTAGCTTTTGGAGGAGTGGTCTATGGATTAGAATCAGCTAGTTTAACTGGTGCCATAGCCCTAGCTATTGGTATTGGAATTCAAAACTTTCCTGAAGGAGCAGCAGTATCTCTTCCACTTAGAAGAGAAGGATTTTCTAGAACTAAAAGTTTTCTATATGGTCAGGCATCTGGAATTGTAGAACCCATTTCGGCCGTGATTGGAGCAATGGCCGTAGTAGCAATGAGACCATTACTTCCCTATGCACTTTCCTTTGCAGCTGGAGCTATGATATTTGTAGTTATAGAAGAATTAATACCAGAATCTCAGCTTGAGGGAAATACAGATTTAGCTACAATAGGAACTTTACTTGGATTTGCAGTTATGATGATTTTGGATGTAGCTTTAGGTTAAAGTGTTAGAATGGCTAGACATGAGATAATTAATTATAGATTTTAGACCCTGTTTAGTCATTGTGCTAAAACAGGGTCTTTTTTACATTATATTATAAATTTATACATAAAATGTGTAATAATCCTAAAACATAACTAGACAATAAAGCGGTATTGAGTAATAATATTATATAAGTTATAAAATTGAAATTGCACTGAAATTTTTACAATCTTATAATTTGTAAGACTTATTAATGTAAAGTATTTAATATAAAACATTAATTTTATAAAGTCTAAATGAGTAAAGAGGTGAAATCCTTGAACAAAGTCATAGGTAGTAAAATTAAAGAACTTAGAAATGAAAAGAAAATGACATTAAAGGAGTTAAGTGAGAAAACTTCTTTATCTACTGGATTTTTATCACAGCTAGAAAGAGGACTTACAAGTATAGATACAGATTCTTTATTAAATATTGCAGAGGCCTTAGAAGTAGAAATTTCATACTTCTTGTTATCTACTAATAAAAGAAAAGATAGGTTTGTACAAAAGGGTTATGAAAGAACTGTTTATAAGATAGATAATAATAAATATATAAATTATATACTATCAAATAATCCTGAGGATAAGGTATTATTACCTAGATTGATTGAAGTATTACCTAATGATACGGATGATGATTTAATTACTTATCATCATGGTGGAGAAGAATTTATTTATGTGTTAGAGGGGATAATAACTCTTTTTATTAATGGGGAAAAGAACCTTCTTTATCCAGGTGATTCAGCTCACTATAAATCTTCTGTTAATCATAACTATGCAAACTACACAAATAAGATATGTAAAATTTTAGAAGTGAGTAGTCCTAGTGAAGTTAATACTACCGAGGATACAGCTATTGAATAAGAGATAAGATGATAAAATTATAATAATAGAAAAACAATAATGGGAAACATTAACAAAAAATATTAATAAAGAACATTAAAGAAATATTAAAGAAATATTAATAAAAAATATTAATAAAAAAGATTATAATAGAATTCTATACTGGTATAACAAGTAAGTAAGTATTCTAATAGTATAATCAACATCCTTAGGAGGAAGAGATATGGACAAGAAAATTGGATTTATTGGAGCTGGGAATATGGCTAAAGCCATTATAGGTGGAATTATTAAATCAAAGCTTATTAGCTCTAATAATATTTTTATATATAGTCCCCATAGAAGTAAACTTGAAAAAACTAGTGAAGAGCTAGGGGTAGAAATTGCAGATTCGGCAAATCAGCTTGCTAGTAATGTAGACATTTTGTTTATGGCAGTTAAACCTAATATATTTATTGATGTATTAAGAGATTTAAAGGATAGTATTAAAAATCATGCCATAGTAGTATCTATTGCGGCTGGGATTTCAATAAAAGATATAGAAGAGGTTATGGGTAATGACCATAAAGTTGTAAGATCTATGCCTAATACACCTGCCTTGGTTAATGAGGGAATGAGCTGTATATGTTACAATGATAATGTACTTCAAGAAGAAATTCTTATGGTAAAAGATATTTTTGATAGCTTTGGAAAAACGGAGATTCTTCCTGAATATTTAATTCATGCAGTTGTAGGGGTTAGTGGATCTGCGCCAGCATATATATTTATGCTAATCGAAGCTATGGCAGACGGTGCTGTAGTAGGTGGAATGCCAAGAGACAAGGCTTATAAATTCGCAGCACAAGCAGTTTTAGGTTCTGCAAAAATGGTACTTGAAACAGGTAAGCACCCAGGAGAATTAAAGGATATGGTGTGTTCACCAGG
>DAMAVY010000077.1:0-3024 GCA_032077725.1 Clostridium sp.
ATTAAGTTAGGCATTGATAAAAGCGGATATAGAATTGTTAATAACGCCTTAGAAGACGGAGGTCAATCAGTTCCACACTTACATTTCCATTTGTTGGGTGGAAGAGGATTAAAATGGCCACCAGGTTAAAATTTTAAATATTACTTACGAAAATATTGACATAAGTTGTTGTCAATTGTATAATTGATATTGTGCTATTTAGGCCTCGCATTGGCTACTTTTAATTAAAATTGAATTGAGCTAGCGGAGGGAGGGATATAAATGTCAGAGATAAAAGTTGGAGAAAATGAATCATTAGAGAATGCATTAAGAAGATTTAAGAAAAAATGTGCAAGATCAGGTGTGCTTTCAGAAGTTAGAAAGAGAGAACATTATGAAAAACCAAGTGTTAAGAAAAAGAAAAAATCAGAAGCTGCTAGAAAAAGAAAATTTAAATAGAATTTGAAAGAAGGTTTTTTAATGTCATCCATTAAGGAAACATTACAGGACGACTGGAAAAATGCTATTAAGCAAAAAGATAGGTTTAAAGCAAATGTGATAAGTATGGCTAAGGCTGCTATTCTGCAAGTCGAAAAATCCGGTGCTAAAGGTGAGACAGTTCTAGATGATAGTAGTGTTATAGAAATTTTAGCCAAAGAAGTTAAACAAAGAAGAGATTCTTTAGTTGAATTCGAAAAAGGAAATAGACAAGATTTAGTTGACCAAACTAATTCAGAAATAGATATCTTATTGCAATACCTTCCTCAGCAGTTAACGGAAGAAGAAATCCGAAAAATTGTTATGGAGTCAGCCGAAAAACTTGGTACTAGTAGCATTAAGGACATGGGAAAACTTATGTCAGATGTTAGACCTATAGTAAATGGTCGAGCAGATGGAAAAGTAGTAAGTCAAATAGTAAAAGAATATTTGAATAAATAGGGAACTCAGTTTACTGAGTTCTTTTATTTTTTTGTAATTTATTATCAGTGGAAATCATAAAATTTAAGAGAGTTACTTTGTAAAATGTAAATTATGATTTTGAGGTGATAAAGTTGAATGATAAATTAGCAAGAGTAAAAGAACGAGTTGTATATGGATTAGATTTACCAGCAGATATAGCCCTTGGTTTACCTAAAATAACTATCATAGGAAGAAAAGAAATAACTATAGAAAATCACAGTGGAATAACTAAATTTAGCAATGATGAATTAATAATAAATACTTCTTTAGGTTTATTAAAAATTTTAGGAGTAGATTTTGAAATTATTTTTGTAGGAGGTACAACCATAACTTTAAGTGGAAATTTTAAGTCAATGGTGTATGAATGCTATGAAGAAGATAAATAATTTTAATAAAAGCTATTTAACTGTACAAGTAGATTCTGTAGAAGTGGAAAAGGTATTAAATTATCTCTGGAATAAAAATGTTTCTGTGCGAAATATTAAAAGAAATAATAATTTTTCTATAACCCTAGATATTAATACATCGGATTATCACAATCTAAAGGATGCAGTTAAAAAGGGTAAAGGGAAAATTGCAATTATACACAGAAAGGGAATGGATTTTTTCTTCCTTAAATTTAATAGAAGAAAATCACTTGTAGTAGGTGCTCTTATATTTTTTTTCATACTATATTATTTTGGAAGATTTATTTGGAGTGTTGAAATAACTACTGATAAATATCTTGCTCCCTTAGAAGTTAGGAATGTTTTGAAAAATTATGGTATAATGGTTGGAAGTAGAAAAGATTCTATTGATGTACTTGAGGTGGAGAAAGCCTTAGTTAAAGAAATAGATGAAATAATGTGGGTTAAGGTAAGAATTGAGGGCTCAAAGCTTACTGTGAATATAGTAGAAGGACAAGAACCACCTAAAATAAAAGAAAACGAGTATACAGGAGATTTAGTAGCAGGAAGAAGTGGAGTTATAAATAGAATATACACTAGCGCTGGTACTCCAGTTAAAGCCTTAGGAACTGTAGTTAATGAAGGTGATATAATTGTTAAAGGGCAAGAGGGAAAAGAAGGGTGTGAGTTTTCGGTAAAAGCTGAAGGAAGAATTTATGCTACTACCTTTTATGAAGAGACTAAAGAAGTGCCGTTATACACTACAGATGCGAAAAGAACAGGAAAGGTGGAAACCTGTTATTCTTTAAATATAAACAATAATAAAATTTATCTTAAAAAACCATTAAATAACTTTTTAAGGTATGATAAAATAGATACAAAATGGGGCATATTTTTAAAAGAGACTTATTATGAGACGGAAGAAATTAAAGTAGAAACAGACACAGAAACTGTAATAAAAGAATTGCAAAATAAAATTACTTTGAACTTAGATAGAGGGGTTAAAATACAAAGTATTAGTCCAGAAGTTAAAAAGCTTGATGACAAATATGAGGTTAGGGTGTTAGTTACTGTGGAGGAGGACATAGCCAAAAGCCAGGTCGTAACTCCTTGAAATAGTTAAGAAAAACAATCACCTAATACTTAAAAAGAAGGTGCGAATATGGGGTACAAGAAAATATTTAGGAAGAGAAAATTTCCAAAAATAAAACCGTATATTACTTTTATTATTACAACTATAATAATATCGTTGACTTTAAGTTCGGTGGTGACAAATAAAAAGTACGACTTAAAAGTAGGAGAGATAGCAAAAGTTGATATTAAAGCTCCAAAAGATGTGGAAGACAAGGTAGCAACTCAGAAAAATATAGAGGAAGAGCTACAACATGTTCAAGAAGCATATACTTATGATGCAACTGTTAGAAAAACTGCTCTAGAAAATATAGACGGATTATTTGAATTAGTGAAGAAAATTAAGGAAGAAAGTAAGAAAGCTATTAGTTCTAGTGAAGATGATGCAGAAAAAATTAAACAACAAGAAGAAGTAATTAAAGCTGAAAATCTTAAAAAATTAAAAGAGAAAAGTCCAATAACAAGATTTTCTACAGAAAACTTTGAATTGCTTTTGACTTTAAACGATACCCAATTAAACAGCTTACATGATGATATAGTAGTAACTATGAATGCGTTATACGATACT
>DAMAVY010000077.1:3034-9019 GCA_032077725.1 Clostridium sp.
TACATGAAAATAAACCTCAAGAAGTAGTAACGGCGCAAGATTATATAACAGCTACTTATAACAGCTCTAGTTACTCAAATGATATGAAAGATTTAGCTAAGGCTATTGGATATTCTCAAATAAAGGCAACATATTTTGTTGATCATGAGAAGACTGAAGAAGCTAGGCAAAACGTAACAAAGAATGCTGAACGTGTAACTTATAAGAAGGGTCAAACTATAATATCAGAAGGTCAGCCTGTAACTGAGTCTCAAATAGAACTATTAAACGACCTAGGGTTACTAGATAATGATAAAGTGGCAGGAATATATTTACAACTAGCACTAATTGCTATAGTTGGTGGTATTTTAGGTTTACAATGGAAATATATAAAAGAAAAACGAGAGGATTTTTATAAGGATAGCACAAAGTTTATTTTGATAAATCTCCTTACGGTTTTGTCAGTAATGCTAGCTAGAGTATGCATTTTAATTTCACCATATATTATTCCATTTGCCTGTGTTCCGATTTTGGCATCTGTATTAATAGATAAAAAAACTGCTGTAACAATAGGGGTTTTAAATGCAATGTTTACTGTATTTATTGTTAATTTTTCAGTAGACTTAGCATTAATTGCAATGCTTAATGCAGTATTGGTCCCAATGATTTTAAAGAGGGTTCAGCAAAGAAATGACATATTGTATTCCAGTGTAGCAATTGGCTTGATAAATGTATTTTTTAGTGGTATTTTGGGTTACTTTTTAAGTACTAATATGACTGAGATAATTAATAAGGCTTTAATCGTAGGGGGATCTGCAATAATCTCTGGAATACTCGCCATAGGGATACTTCCAGTTCTCGAAAATATCTTTGATATAGTTACAAATATGAAGCTTTTAGAGCTTGCAAATCCAAATCATCCATTAATGAGAAGGCTCCTTGTGGAAGCACCAGGCACATATCATCATTCTGTACTGGTTGCCAATTTAGCAGAAATGGCAGCTGAAACAGTAGGTGCTAATCCCATTATGGCTAGGGTGTCATCATATTATCATGATGTAGGAAAACTAGAGAGACCATATTACTTTAAGGAAAATCAAGTAGGAATTGCTAATCCTCATGATGATATGTCACCGGCTTTAAGTGCTGCAATAATATTATCTCATGTAGATGATGGAGTTAAACTTGCACATAAATACAATTTGCCACAAGTTATAATTGATGGAAGAAGTGAACACCATGGAGACTCTCTTGCTAAATATTTTTATATCACTATGAGAAATCAAAGCAAAACCCCAGAAACAATAGATGAAAGTGATTATAAATATAGTGGACCGCCACCAAGAACAAAGGAATCCACTATTGTTATGATGGCAGATGGGGTAGAGGCAGCAGTAAGGTCAATACAAGATCCTACTAAAGATAAAATAGAAACAATGGTGAACAATATAATAAAAACAAGAATTGATGAAAATCAACTAATAAATTCTGACTTAACCTTCAAAGATTTGGAGAAGATAAGAGAAAGCTTTCTAAAAGTATTATCTGGAATTTACCATGAGAGAATTGAATATCCAAAGGATAAATTTAAATTAAGCAAGGATATAATGGATAATAAGAGATTAATGGATAATAATGATTTGAAGGATAGCGACAGCCTAATGGACAATAAGGATATAATGGATAACAAAGATATAATGGATAACAAAACTGAAGAAATAAAGAAATAGGTGAAGTGAAATGATTTATATGGATGATAGACAAAGTCTCATGTTAATTGACCAGGATTTGGAAAAAACAATTAAAGAAATTATAGATTATGCTCTTAAGGAGGAACAAGTAGAGATTCCTTATGAAGTAAGTGTAATTTTTGTAGACAATAAGATTATAAAACAAATTAATATGGACACAAGAGGAATTGATAGCGCTACAGATGTGCTATCCTTTCCTATGCTAGATTATGAAGAAAAAAAAGTATTTAAAGAATGTTATAGGAATTACCATTTTTCCCAAATCGATTTGGATGATGGGAATTTAGTTCTAGGGGATATAGTTTTATCCCTAGAAAGAGCTAAGGAGCAAAGCATAGAATTTGGTCATTCCATCACAAGAGAGATATGTTATCTTATAATTCATTCTATTCTTCACTTACTTGGCTATGATCATATGGAAGATGATGATAAGGAAATAATGAGATCTAGGGAAGAAGAAATACTAAGTAAGTTTAATATTGGAAGATGACATGGTATTACTGTGTAGACTTTGTTAAGGTGGGATTATTATGAAGGTAAAGAAACTGGTAGATAGCTTTAACTACGCCATAGAGGGAATAATTTATTCAGTAAGAACACAGCGAAATATGAGAATTCATATGATAATAGCTATGTTAGTACTAACAGTTTGCTTTTTTTTCGATTTGACTAAAATTGAATTATTAATACTTACATTAACGATAACTTTGGTTATCGTAGCTGAAATGATAAATACTGCAATAGAGTGTGCCATTGATGCCACCACAAATTATTATCATCCTTTAGTTAAGACTGCAAAAAATGTAGCAGCTGGGGCTGTACTTATTACAGCTATGAATGCAATTTTAGTAGCATACATAATCTTTTATGATAAAGTATTACCTTTTTCAATAATCATCCTTTTTAAAATTAAGAATTCAGATCCCCATATGATATTTTTCATGTTAGTGATAGTATGCATAGCAACTATTGTAGTTAAAGCTATATACGATGAAGGAACACCACTTAGAGGCGGAATGCCTAGTGGTCATAGTTCCATTGCCTTTGCTGTGGCAACTACAATTACTTTACTTACTACTGAGCCATTAATAATGATTTTAGCTTTTTTACTTGCATTTATAGTAGCTCAGAGCAGAGTAGACTCCAATGTACATTCAATTTTAGAAGTAGTCCTAGGTGGAGCTTTTGGGTGTCTACTAACGTTGTTTTTATACCAACTGCTGGGGTAGTTGACAATGGACAATGGACAATGGACAATGGACAATGGAGAGTTGAAAGTTGAGAGTTTAGTTAGTTGAAAGTTGAGAGTGGAGAAGTGACAATTGACAATGGAGAATTGACAATGGACAATGGACAATTGAGAGCTGAGAATTTGGAGTTAAAAATTGGAAATTTTAATGAGTGTTAAAGTTGCGTTATTAAATAAATGGGGTAATATTATTAAATAATGGTATAATATTATTAATTATTATTTTACTTGAGATATTAGGGAAGATGTGCTGAAGAGCACATTTTGTGATAAACTTATATAACTTATATTTTAGTTAATATTGAAATTTTATTAAATATGTTTTGCATAAGGATAATTGAGGTGGAGGAAATAAAATGGATACTAAAGAACTAGTTAAAAAGGCTATAACAGCAAGAGAAAATGCTTATGTGCCATATTCTAAGTTTAAAGTTGGTGCAGCTGTAGAGATGGAGGATGGAACTGTATTTACAGGGTGTAATATAGAAAATGCTTCTTATGGTGCTGCTAACTGTGGTGAAAGAACAGCTATATTTAAAGCTGTATCAGAAGGGCATACAATTATAAAAAAAATTGCCGTTGTAGGAGATATGTCTACTTATACAGCGCCATGTGGAATATGTAGACAGGTTATTGCAGAATTTGCAGATAAAGATATAGAGATAATATTAGTTAAAAACGAAGATGAATACAAGATAAAAACTTTAGAAGAAATATTGCCAGGAGCATTCACAAAGAGTGACTTGCTTAAATAAGGAGGAAATATGTTTAAATCAGGATTTATAACAATAGTAGGAAGACCAAATGTAGGAAAATCAACCCTTTTAAATCATTTGATGGGGGAAAAGCTATCTATAGTTTCAAGTAGGCCACAAACTACAAGAAATAACATACAAACAATACTTACAAAGGAAAACTATCAAATAGTATTTGTAGATACTCCAGGAATGCATAAACCAAAGCATAAATTAGGAGAATATATGGTTAAGGTAGCATCAGACTCTATGAAGGATGTTGATGTAGTACTGTTTTTAACAACTCCAGAGGGAACAGTAAAAGAAGGAGATCGTCATATTTTAGAGCAATTAAAAGGATGTAAAGCTCCAGTATTTTTAGTTGTAAATAAGATTGATGAAAATTCTGCTGATAGAGTAGCTAAAACTTTAGAGGAGTATGGAAAGTTATATGACTTTGCAGAAATAATACCAATATCGGCTATTAATGGTAAGAATACTGATGAACTTTTAGAGTTAGTTGTTGGGAATTTACCTGAAGGACCAAAGTATTATCCAGAAGATATGATAACTGATCAGCAAGAAAGATTTATAGTTATGGAGATTATAAGAGAAAAAGCATTGAGATTATTGTCTCAAGAAGTACCACATGGTATAGCTATAGAAATAATGACCATGAAGAAAAATGAAAATGGAAATTATCTTATAGAAGCCAATATGTTCTGTGAAAAAAACTCACACAAAGGTATAATAATCGGTAAAAATGGAACAATGCTGAAAAAAATATCCACCTATGCAAGACAAGATATTGAGAAATTCTTTGGATGTAAGGTGAATTTGAAGCTTTGGGTTAAGGTAAAGAGTGAATGGAGAGATAGCAACTTTGTACTAAAGGAACTTGGTTATAATAAATAGAATTGTAGGTGGTATCCATGAGTACCATTAAGACAAGGGGCATGGTTTTAAAGACTCAAGATTATAAGGAAAATGATAAATTACTGTGGATTTTTACTGAAGATCTAGGTAAGATATCTGCCATCGCTAAGGGAGCACGAAAGAATAAAAATAAAAATTTTTCCAATACTAATCCATTTTGTTTTGGAGAATATATGCTTTATAAAGGAAGAACAATGTATACCCTAAATGAAGGAAAGATAATAGATTCCTTTCAAGATATACTAAATGATTATGACACTCTCATATATGGTTCATACTTTACTGAACTTGTTGATATTGCCATGGAGGAAGAGCAAAATTATTCTATATTTAAAGATTTAATTAAATGCTTTTA
Source organism: Clostridium sp. (assembly GCA_032077725.1). Lineage (GTDB taxonomy): Bacteria > Bacillota > Clostridia > Clostridiales > Clostridiaceae > Clostridium_J. The sequence goes on from DAMAVY010000077.1 coordinate 8,039, forward strand.
TCTTATAAGAAGTAATGCTGTAGATATAGAAATTTTAGCTAGAGCTTTTGAAATTAATTTGTTAAGAGCCACTGGATATGGAATTTCTTTAGATAATTGTGCAGTATGCGGTAGTAAAATTAACATTTCAGATTACATCTCTTTTCAATTTTATGGAGGGGTATGTGATCATTGCCAAAAACAATATGGTACAAAGGTAACGGGAGCTACATATAGTGGATTAAGATTCTTAAATAAAGTTGATTTAGAAAAGGTTGGAAGGCTTAAATTAGATAGTAGTACTAAAGCTGAAATAAATAAAATACTACAAAATTTTATTAACCTTAATTATAAAAGAAAACCTAAAAGTCTATCTTTGCTTAATGATTTCACTTTCACTAGTAAATAATGTGCATAATATATGGTAAAAATTACATTGGAGGGAAAAAATTATGGATGAAGAAACGTCAAAAAAAATTGAGATATTAATGGAAAAAGCAAATTTATCCTATGAAGAAGCAGAGGAATTATTAAATAAATTTCATGGAGATCTATTGGAAGCCTTAATTCACTGTGAAAGGGAAAAACAAAAAAGCGGTAGAAATTTTAATGAAAAGTTAAGTGACAGCGAATTTGTAACTTATATAAAAAATCTTATAAAAAGTGGAAATGTATCAAGAGTAATTATCAGAAAAAATGAAACTATTCTTGTTAACATTCCTGTAAATGCTGGAATTGTAGTGGGTCTAGCACTCCTTCTGCAACCGGTACTAATAATTATAGGAGCAGCTACAGCTGTTGTTACAGAATTGGAAATAGATATAATAAAAGAAGATGGATCCGTCGAAGTAATTAATACTATTGTTAAAAATACAGTTGAAACCACTGCAAAAAAAGCTACTGAGATAACATACGATCTAAAAGAAAAGTTTGCTACAGTATCAGAAAAAATTAAAGACAAAATATATGAGGCAAAGCATAATAGAAATAACAAATAAATAA
>DAMAVY010000077.1:9029-10251 GCA_032077725.1 Clostridium sp.
AATGCTATATAAATGATGTATAATAATAATAAAGCTACTGCAACTAATAGGGCAGTAGCTTTAACATTGCCAGAAGTTAACTAGCACTGAAATTTAATATTTCATCAGTAGAAGTTACTTATATGACCAAAGAAAAAGGGGATTTCAAATATTTGAAGGTATATTAATGGAGTTTTTTAAGAACTAAAAAAATCAAAATATCTAATTATGTGTAAAAATTCTTAAGTACCGATATATTAAACTTTAAAAAATAATAAAATGTTGCAAAAATTGAGAAATTTTTATACAATAATAGAGAAATATATTTATAAAACGTACTAAATATCATGATATCGTGGTATAATTAAACATATGGAGCTAGATAAAATTTCAAAAATTAGCTTACCATATTTATAAAATTAAATTTTGAAAGGTGGAGAATTGTCATTAAACTCTCACTAAGACAAGAACAAATAATAGAATTAGTTAAAGCTAATGAACCAATAACAAGTGAAGCTATAGCAAAAGAGTTAGGACTTACAAGATCCGCCATAAGACCAGATTTATCAATATTAACTATGACTGGATTATTACTAGCAAGACCTAAAGTAGGGTACATAGCCGCAAAAAACGGAGGAGTGGATCCTAAAAATAGTGAAATAAATAAAATAAAAGTAGTTGACGTAATGTCAAAACCGATTTTAGTAAAAGAAGACACTCCGGTATATGAAGCTATTCTGACCCTTTTCTTGAACGATACAGGTACGCTATTTATTGTAAATGAAGACGTATTACTCGGAGCGGTATCAAGAAAAGATTTTATAAAAATGGCAATGGGAACTGCTGATATGCATAGAGTACCAGTTGGAATTATCATGACTAGAATGCCCAATATTATCACTGCATGTGAAGAAGATTCACTTTTCAGCGCTGCTAAAAAGATAATTCAACATCAGGTTGATTGTGTGCCAGTAGTAAGACAAGAAATTGTACAGGGGAAAGAAGTTTCTAAGATTGTAGGTAAAATTTCAAAAACAACAATTGCCAATATATTTGTTAAGCTGGGTGAAGATGAATAATCATATTCATTTGACTATATATACTATATATTAAGAGTTAAGGGGTTGTATAACATGGAGAAGAAAAAATATGTGTACCTTTTTAGTGAAGGCAACGGAAGCATGAAAGATTTATTAGGTGGAAAGGGCGCTAATCTTGCAGAAATGACAAGTATAGGAATTCC
>DAMAVY010000078.1:0-10218 GCA_032077725.1 Clostridium sp.
GGAGTCCATCGGGCTCCTTCAATTTCAAGTTTTTCTACAGAAATATATAAGCTAGTATCAATACTATAATGTTCAGAATTCAATTCACATAAGTCTGTATACATTGAATTTAATAATACTTTTTCTCTGCTACTTATTCCTCAATTTCACGCAGAAATATAATTTCATAGACAGAAGTCTTTCCTTGAACATTATAATTAATAGCTACTGCTTCCACTATGTTCCAGCCTTCTTTATCATATCTTTCATAATTATCTACCATTTCATGGTGATTAGCTTGAGTAAAATACCCACCTAAAGTTGCTTCAACATATTTATATTCGTACATTAGATCACCCCACAAAAAAATGTAGTTATGAAAATCTTTTATAATTATTAATAAACAATATATTATCCCTACATCTATGTGATATTTTTACATTATAATTACTGTTAAAATAAATAATTTATAAAGTTATATTATTTGATTTTGAAGAACATTTTTCATTTCTAAATATATTCTTACGTTTATTTTCAATACTACATAATCTATCAATTATATTTGTATATATTGATTATCGTAACATTTATTTGAATTGAATATACATATTTGTATATAAGTAAATTTATTCTTTTGAAAAGCAGTCATAAAATTAAACTAAAATTAAGCTATGCAAAATACAAAATTTATCATTTCTCAAAACAAACTCAACTTTTTAATTTTCCATTAGATTAAATTACAGCACAAAAATACCGTACTAATTTGATAATACGGTATTCGATGAAATCACTTAATTATATAGTCACTTTTTCATTGCTTTCTTAATACATAATCAAGTTTGTCTTCCCATCTATCATGCATATCATAAAAATGTTCTTTTTTATTTATTAACTCAAAGCCAAATCGATTAAATATCCGTTGCATTACTATATTAGAGCCCATTGTGTCAGAATAAATGTAATTAAGTTTTAATGTGTTAAATGCATAATCTATTGCTAATTTAATAGCCTCAGTTCCATACCCTAAGCCCTTATAATTGTCATTGACAAGGGCAATACCAAGTTCACATCTGCTTTTTTCATGATCAATCCTTTTAAATGACACTTCCCCAATGGCCGTTACATCTGGCAAAAAAATCCCTACTCTTGTATACCATGCTTGTTGTTTAACAATAGAATGATACATTTTATCTACGGTTTTTTCATCATAAACGTAGAAATCAGGGTCCATAATTGGATCTGCAACATAAGATTTCCAAATTTTGTGGTATTCCTCTCTAGTACATGTTCTTAAAGAAATATTTTCACCTTCAATGTTAATCATAATTGCCTCCTTGTTTGTTTTATTACACTAACTACAACTATAGAAAATTTTAACTATGAAACCATTTAAATTTTATAATTAAAACTATATAAAAATTTATAATTAAAACTATTTAAAACTTTATAATTTTAACTATAGAAAATCTTAACTATGAAAATTTTTAACTATATAACTATTTAAAATTTTATAATTTTAACTATGGAAAATTTTAAATATTTAACTAGTTGTTGCAGCCATGCGGGTTTGTGTTTTTTTAATATTTAAACACGCATAATTTTATTGATCTTATTTCACCTGTAGAGGGTTAACTTATCTTTACTATTCACTAGATATTAATATCATTTTTTATTATCTTTTTCATTACCATGCTTAAAATTGCCAGTGATTTTTGCCATAATTAATTGAGACTCTTTTAGATTAGCATTTTGTATTTTCGTTAAGAATTTCTCACTCTCGTTTTCTTTTAATATACTAACTTGTTTTCCATTCCAATATATAAAAACTTTTTTATCTTTAGTAATCTTATAAGAAAATGGTTCTTCATTAAGAATATTACGTTTATCTATCTTATTATTTTCCATTGTATTCCCCCTTGTAAGTGTTAAATTTTCACAATCTTTTGCAGCCACTAAAATAACAGTTCCACTTATCTCCTCATATCTTCCTCTCTACCTTTAAATTTAGACTTTAATATAGTCTTTTAGCTCTGTGGTCGAATTACAAATAGTACTAAAATTCTAAAGCCATAGTAATTTCATCTTCATCAACTTCTCCAGTATGATAAAAACCTAACTTAGTATAAAGATTTTTAGCAGCAACATCACCTTCACAATAGCATAAAACTATTCGATTATATTTTTTATCATTTTTCATAAGTTCTATAGCTTTGGCTACAGCTTATTCTCTATAATCACTTAATTTGATACAAATTAAGTTCTAATATATTTCCCCCATTGCTTTCTTCTTCATTATATTCTTTCTCTACCCCACCTAGTATCTTAACTAAATTTATGCTTTCTATATTTCTACGGTCTGCTTCATATATAAAATAATCTATTATCATATTTTTACGGAAAAATTCCAAAAATCCAGAAAGAGCTTCTCTGCCATAGCCAATATGCTGCATATCCTCACGTATCCATACCCCAACTTCAGGAGTTTTACTGTCTAATCCATATATTTCAATACCACCAATAAATTCATTTTTTTTATCGAGAATATTGCATGCCAAGTCAATTCCTTCCTTTTGCCATTTAATAAACTCTTCAATGAAAATTATAGCTGATTCAATATTTTCAAAGGGCTCTGGATACATATATTTAGTTAATTTAGATGTAAAAAATTTTAAATAATAGCTTGCATATTCTACTTCAACTGGAACAAGGAATAATCGTTCAGTTTCAATCCTGAAATTGTCTTTATTAATAATATCTTTAATCATAAACATCCTCCACTTCTTAATACTACTGTTAATCAATTGAATTTTTGTGCACTAATTAACTTTCTTAAAATACTCTTTTATAAGAATCACACATCTTCCACAAACTAGATATTTAAGAAAGAATTAATGAACTTATTATCACATTTATATTAAATCCAACACAATATACAAAATTATTTTCAAGTATACTTTAATTATAACATCCATTTCAATATATTGTATATATTTCATATATAAGTTAATTTATTCAATAAAGATATATTTGGCTCAAAAAAATGCTATGTTATTTGCAACATAGCATTTTGATTGAATTACAATTTAAATTCATTTACCTTTTCTAACATTTCTTTAGTCATATTACTCAAATTTTGTGCTGTTGAAGCAACTTCCTCAGTAGATGAATTCATTTCTTCTGATGATGCTGATATCTCCTGTGTTGATGCCGATACTTGTTCTGATATTGATGCAGCTTCATCCAATTTCTCTAATATTAAATTTTTATCATTATTTATTGAAACTGAAGAATTATTTATCTCCTTAATTTTAGGAACTATAGAATTAATTGCTTTAAGAATATTATCAAAAGACTGTATAGCAGCATTTACAACTTCAGTTTCACTTGATAATTCTTCACTCATTCCCTTAGATGTATTAATCATGCCTTCACTACTTTGCGAAATATCACATATCAGTTCATTGATACTCTCAGAAGAATTTTTACTTTCCTCAGCAAGTTTTCTTATTTCTTCTGCAACTACTGCAAAACCTCTTCCTGATTCGCCAGCCCTCGCTGCTTCAATGGCAGCATTAAGTGCTAATAAATTTGTTTGACTTGCAATTCCATTTATCAAATTAGAAATAACATTTATCTTATTTATCTTTGTTTCTAAACCAGATATTTGATCTGAAAAGTCATCGAATGAACTTATAACTCCGTTAATAGATTGAGATAAGTCATTCATCTTTCTATTACTATCATTTGCCATACAACCAATATCAATTGCATTCTTATCAACTTCTTTAAATGAATGTATTATATTTTCTAAGTGTTCACCAAATTTATTTGTAATGTTAGAAATTTCTGCTACTCCCTCTGTTTGGTTTTCTGTACCTTTAACAATATCCTGCATAGCCATAGTTACGTTGCTTGAGGCTGACGCAATACCCTCAGAAGCCAAAGTCAAGCTTTCTGATTGACTATCAATACTTTGTGAGCTTTCTTTAATTGTTTTTATCATACCTTTTATTGAATCCTGAGTTACCTTTATAGCTGTTGCTATTTCACCAAATTCATCACTTCTATTTAAATATTCTTGCTGCATATCAAAAGACAGTTCTCCAGCTGCAAATAGTCCTAAATATTTCTTTGTATATGTAAGTGGTTTAATAATAACTTTCGAAGTAAAGAAGATAATTCCAACTACAGATGCTAAAATTAATATTACTGTAGCTAAAATAACTATAGCAACTACTTCATTTACTTGGCTAGCTATTGTAGATTTCTCTATTCCAATAAAAAACATACCAATATTTGAACCGCTTTTATCTTTTATAGGCATATATACTGTTTTGTATGGTGCATTTAAAACCTTAGCTGAACCTATGTATTCACTGCCTTCATTAATAACCTTCTCTACAACTTTTTCGTCTGCTTTTGTTCCTGTGGCTCTCTTGTCATTGTCAGTTATAGTTGTAGCAATCCTCGTCTCTTTTAAAAATATAGTACACTCTACATTGGCACTATCTTTGATAGTATCTACTATTTCAGAATCGTCATTTATAAGTTTATCTCCTTTATACAATTCATCATTCTTTAGATTCCAATCTCCCTTATACACTTGATCAATTAATTGCAGACTTAAACTAGCATTTGTTTTAAGAGTACTTTTTGTCACAAAGCTGTTAAATTGAATATAAATTATAGTGTTAACAACTATACTAAATAATACAATTATTGAAATAATCAATGTGAGTAATTTACCTTTTATTTTTAATTTCATATTTTAGCCCTCCCATTCATTATGTCCCCGTATTATAATATACCATTATTCAAAATAATTGGATATCATTTTACAAATTTGTTAATAATAAGTTTAAAATATGGCTTTTAACTCATGTTAAAACTATCTATAATACCTAAAATGCATTTTCCTTAGTTGTTAATGTTATAGCCATTAACTTTCTAGTCATAAATTTCCCTGGATTTAATATATTATAAATGAAGGGAGCGATGAAAAAATGGGTAAACAGAAAAGAGGTAAAATCATAAAAACTACACCTGGATGGAGAGGTACTTGCCCTCTCTGCGGCAGACCAAGAGTAAAACTAGTTTGGACCAAGAAGCTTGAAGATGGCAAAACCATAAATATCTGTAAAATTTGTTCCTCTAAAGTAACTGCTTAATTTTAAAACATTTTTAATACCAATATCCTTAGTCCTTTTTAAGGTTACTATAAGGTATTGGTATTTTTATATCACAATATATTGAAAAACAATAAATTTATATTGACTACCATAGAAAGTAATGATATATTGTAAATATAAGTAAACGAATATCTAGTTTTCAATTTGTTTAAATATTAATATGAGAGGATGTATTTTATGAAAAAAAATTCTATGGTAAATTGGCTCCGAATACTTCTAGTTATTGCTGTTTTTATTGTCCTTGCTTTATGTATCTTTGTTATACCATCTTTAGGAAATGAAGCTGCAATTTCTAATCCAGAATATGCTTATCTTAAGATTCCAGTAATGGTGTTTATCTACTTTACAGCCCTTCCATTTCTTACTGTGTTACTACTTGCAAATAATATTTGCGGTGAGATTATGAAGGATAATTCCTTTTCGGATAAAAACGTAACATTACTAATTGAAATTTCTATTCTTGCCTTTTCAGAAGTTGCTCTATATCTTATTGGAGCAATTGTACTTTTCTTTTTAAATGCTCTTCATCCCGGAATTCTTATCATAATACTTTTAATTATTTTCATAGCTAGTGCAGTTTCAATTTTTGCAGCTGTCCTTTCTCGTTTAGTAAAAAAAGCAGTTATAATAAAATCTGAAAATGATTTAACAGTGTGAGGTGTTGACTATGGCAATAATCGTAAATATAGATGTTATGCTAGCTAAAAGGAAAATGAGCGTTACAGAACTGACTGAAAAAGTAGGTATCACCATGGCCAATTTGTCCATTTTAAAAAATGGCAAAGCAAAGGCTGTTCGGTTTTCTACACTAGAGGCAATTTGCAACGCCCTAGATTGCCAGGTTGGAGATATTTTAGAGTATAAGGGGGATTAGTTCATGTTCAAAAGGAATCTACTAATTATCATAATGTTAGTAACCCTTTTTCTATCTTTCATAATAGAAGGATGTACGCGTAAATATATTCTTAATAAAAATGATATAACTGGCAATTTAGTAATTACAAATAGTAGCTCCCAAGGTATTAAACCTGTTACATTACTTTCAGAGCAAGAAAAAAATGTATTTGCAGAAGATGTAGCTACAGAATATGCAGATGAAAGTTAAAGTGAAGAAAAAAAACTTTATTACTGTTTTTTTAGCAATAATTCTATCACTATTTTTATTATTAGTAGTTGTAGTTTATGATTTTACTAAAGAATTCAATATTTATATAAATATTATAGACAATAATTGGGACATTCAATTACCTGAAAATCTCATAGAATTCTACAAAGACGATAGCGGTCCAAGTTTTAATGGTGATGGAGATCGGTATCATGTTTTTAAATTTGAAAATAATGATGATTTTACCTCCTCTATACAATGGTGCGATAATAAAAATTTACTTTTTCAGTGTAATGTTGAAGGAATACTCGAGAAATTGAATATACCAAAAGAATTTTATCCAAATTTTCAATGTGATTATGAATACTATTTTAAAATAAATTTAGAAGATTCATCAGAAATATATATAATATCGATTCCAGATTTAAAAAAAGTATATGTAATAGAGCATTTTCAATAAACTTATAAATATTTTCCATAGTCAATGGAATCCTTTCACTATGGAAATTGTTGTATAAAAATGTGCAGTAGAAATTTTATAATAATAGGAGTGATTTCAGTGAGTATTATTAACCCTATAAGTGGATGGAAAAATTCTATGAAAGGATTGGTTAAAAGATTTCCTATAGCTATACTTTTATCTATTGCTTCAGTGATAGTCTTAATCTATATAGGAGAAGGTATGGGAAACAGGAAAGAGTTATGGCGTGTTCCTATGACATTAATATTAGGAATTCCAATATCCCTTTGTATTGATTTGTCTTTTGAAAATAATAATAATTCAAAAGATAAATTCAAATATCTGTGTTATATAATTGCAGCAATTTGTCTAATATTCTATGGTTATTTATTTCTTAAAGATTTAAATATGGTATCGATGACAAGATATTTGGGACTAGTTATAATATTTATTCTAGGTTTCTTTTTTGTGCCATATCTTCGAAAGGCGGAAAACTTTGAGATATATGTAATAGAAATCTTAAGGAGATTTTCTACCACTGTCATATATTCAATAGTTTTATTTTTGGGACTCGCCGCAATATTATTCACCGCCAATTATCTTTTAGGACTAAGAATTGACATGCCAATTTATTATTACACTTGGCTTATAGTAGTTGGAATATTTGCAATGTGTTTCTTTCTTAGTGGAATTCCTAAACAAGGTGAAAATATAAAAATTAGAAACTATCCAGAGGTTTTTAAAATATTGTTACTTTATATAGTGATGCCATTAATTTCTATATACACAATTATTCTTTATATATATTTTGGTAAGATAATTATCACTATGCAGTGGCCAGAAGGATTAGTTTCTCATTTAGTGCTTTGGTATGGAGTAATCTCAGTTATAACATTGTTCTTAATTTTCCCAGTGCAAGAATCAAATAAGTGGGTAAATAAGTTTATAAAAGTATTCCCAATAGCGATACTTCCACTTATAATGCTCATGTTTATTTCCATGGGAATAAGAATTAATGCTTATGGAGTAACTGAAAATAGATATTTTGTCTTCGCTCTGGGTATTTGGGTTTTTTGCTCAATGCTTTACTACTCAATAAGTAAGAAAAAGAAGAATTTATTAATTATGGTTTCTCTTGCTATCATTACCCTAATTTCAATTTGTGGACCATTAAGCAGTTATAACTTATCTATATATAGTCAAAACAAGAGATTCGAGAAAATACTAATAAGAAATAACATGATACAAAATGATGAAATAGTAAAAGCTACAAGCTCAGTTACTATGATCGATCAATCAGAGATAATTAGTATTTTAGAGTACTTTAATTCAAGTCATCAGCTAAAGGATCTTAAATATTTACCTGATGACTTTACCATCACTGATACCGAAAAGGTACTAGGCATAACTCACTCTAACTTATCTAATTAAGATATTTATAATTGTATTTGCTTTACTTTATAAAAAATCATATCCCATTGAAATAATGTGATATGATTTTTTTCTTTAATACCACTTACTATGAAGCACTGATTAATCATGATTAATATCACTTATTATAAGAACCAATAAATCATGATTAACATCTCAAATAATGACAATAATTATTAATGAGGTGATTTTGATGAATAAATTTGAATTATTTGCTTTTATAATAGTACTCATAATACTTTTTAAAAGTATTACTGCGCTGTTTATTAAATTTACAAACTTTAAGGACGATAAGCTTAAGTTTACAATGGATGTTAAAAAAGAAAATATAAATAAATTAACAGGAATTGAATTTGAAGGCTTTTGCAAGTGGCTTTTTCAGGATAACTCCCAGTATAAAAATGTAGAATTAACACCTCCTAGCAATGACGGAGGAGTAGACCTAATTCTAACTTGCCAAAATGATGAAAAAATTTATGTTGAATGTAAAAGATATGATGAGCAATTTAATATAAAAGACGAAAGTAAATCAATAGAAGATGGAGACTTCTTTATAGGCAGAGTTATATGTCAAAAGCTAGTTGGGGCTATGGTAGCAAATAATGTAAAAAGAGGCATTGTAATAACCACTGGAAGTGTAGAAAGTACTGCTTTAACGTATCTAGGTGACCTAGAACAAAATAGTGATATAAAACTAGAAATATACACCATGGAAAATATAATAAAGCTTATTGAAGCTCATGAAAACCCAGGAGTTTATGAGTTAGCTTTTGAAATCTAGAATTTAATGAAAAAGGCTATGGGTGCAAGTCACAACCATAGCCTTAAAAATCTTATATATTATATTTTTATTCTTATATGTGGCCTAGTTGATTTCCACTTTATTTCTTCCACCATTTTTAGCTTTATAAAGCTCCTCATCAGCTTTTTGTATAATATCAGTTCCAGTAGTGTTATCCTTTGAATCCTTGAAAAACACACCAATACTTACAGTGATTTTTATTAATTTGCTCCTAATGCTAAAACTATAATCTTCAATTTTTTTTCTAATTCTTTCGCATAGCAGAAAAGCAGATTGTTTATCTGCATCTAGTAAAACTAGACTAAACTCTTCTCCTCCATATCTACCAACAATATCGCTACTTCGAACTGAATTTCTTAAAATATTGGAAACTTCTTTTAAAATTATATTTCCAGCTATATGTCCATAAGTATCATTAATTTCTTTAAAATAATCAATATCAATCATGGCAAAAGAAATGCTTTCATTATTTCTTCGTTGTCTTGCAAGTTCTTTCTCAAATAACTCTATAAGCGTAACATGGTTATACAACCCCGTTAACCCATCTTTTATAGCAAGTTCTTTTAATTTATCTTGGTTTTCCTTTAATCTTAATGCTGACTTTATTCTAGCTATAATTTCAATTTCATCAATGGGTTTTTTTATATAGTCAAAAGCTCCAAGCTCCAGTGCATTTTTTACGTCATTTCCTTCAGTTTTTGATGTCACCATTATTACAGGAATATCTTTCAAATCAAAATCACTCTTTAACAATTTACAAACTTCAAATCCATCCATTCCTGGCATAACAATATCAAGGAGAATAACATCAGGTTTTATCCTACTAGCCATCTCTAATACAGCTAATCCACTCTCAGTTGAATACACTGTATAATTTTCATCTTCAAGTATATCCGTTAAAAGCCTATTATTAAGATAATTATCATCTACTATAAGTATTTTTTTATTCAAAATAATTAATCTCCTACCCTTTTTAATTTTATCTGTTAACAAGGTTTCATTGATGAATTTAAAAATGAATTACTAGAAAACTTGTTAAAATGTTCTGAAGAATATTTTATTGCATTACTCAAAAGATTAATCAAAATTTTCTTATTTTAATTGAGTCACTGGTTATCATAATTTTTTCACTTCTTGAAACTTCTCAAAAATCCAATTTTTTCTTATTATAAATTGTCACTTTGGGAGCTTCTACCTCATCTTTTGTTAGTCTGCAACTTTTTAATAAAATATATAAAACCATATTATAATA
>DAMAVY010000079.1:0-10197 GCA_032077725.1 Clostridium sp.
CAAATCAAGATTAAAGAAATTACTAAAAAATAATCCGAAATTTTGCAAAATTATGGTGGTAAGCATACCGCCCAATGCACTTTTCTATCTAAAGAGATATGCTAAGAAAAATGGCATTCAGCTTATACATGATAGTGTGGAGTGGTACTCACCGGAAGAATTTCCATTAGGTAGATTTTCACTATCATATTTGATTAATAACGCATACAATACCAAGTGGATTGATAATAATTTTAAAGTTATTGCTATCAGCAAATACTTAGAAAATCATTATTTATCTCGACAGATAAACAGTATTAATATTCCAGTTATAATGGATACTCTTAATATATCTTATAAAAAAAGAGTAAATGTAGATAAACTCATTCTTGTTTATGCTGGAAATGCTGGGAGAAAAGATTATCTTAAAGAAATAATTGATGGTTTATCACTTATAGGAGAAGAGGAACTCTTAAAAGTGGAATTACGGTTACTTGGTGTAAATAATAATCAGTTGATAAATGATTTGGGTATTGATAGTAAAATTATTAAAAAGCTATCATTATCTTTAAAATGTTTTGGTCGAGTAACAAGGAAAGAAGTTTTTAACAATTTAGAAGAAGCGGATTTTACTGTCCTTTTGCGTTCTACAACTCAGCGATATGCAAAAGCAGGATTTCCAACAAAGGTAGTAGAAAGTCTTGCAAGTGGAACACCGGTGATGTTAAATTATACTTCCGATTTGGCAAAGTACATTACAGATGGAAAGCAAGGGTTAGTTATTGAAGGCTGTTCTGCACAGGCGTTTTATAATACTTTGAATCGAGCATTAAAATTAACTAATAAGCAAAAAGAAAATATGAGAAATAGTGCAAGACTTTGTGCTGAAAAATACTTTGATTATAAGTTATATGCAGAATCTTTAAGAGCGATTTTATATGATTAATTTATTACTTCAAGAAACAAAACTTTTAAATTTTGTTTATATGTAAGTTTATTACACATATAGCAGTTCTAAATTTTATTATTTTAGTTAAGTTTTCTTTATTGGAGAACTTTTTAGTATATGCTAAAACTAGAATGCATTAAAGGGGATTTTAAACGTGAAGAAAAAATTTAATATTTACATTATAACATTTTTATTTATATATATATATTTTCCACCTTTAATATCAATTAATTTAATTCACCTATTAACTTTATTTTCATTCTTCAATATAATTAGATTTTATAAAAGTAAATATATAAAAATTATTATAGGAATATATTTTAAAAATATTATCATCCCTATAACCATTGCTATATTCTATCTAATATGTGTAATACTTATTAGTAACAATAATTTTATTTCTCTATATCCATATTTAATTATTATTATTGAAATTCCTGTATGTGTATTATATATATGTTTATATTTTATAAAAAACAAATACAATATTTACGATGTATTAAATATGTTATTAATAGTAGGTAGCATACAGGGTATAATAGCTATATTATGTTTTTTTATGCCATCATTTAAAGATATGATAATTAATATTTTTGTAAAAAGCCAAAACAGATTGAATGAAAGTGGTGAGATAATTTATTTACTAGGTAATGTAAGGTTAAATGGACTATCATCTAATTTGACATTTACTACACCAGTAGTTCAAACATTATTGGGTTTAATTTCACTATATTTAACATTAAATAAAAATTATAAATATGTATTGCTTTTTCCAATATTAGTTTTTTCAGCAATTATAAATGCAAGAAGTACCTTTATTGTATTAATATATGGGATTCTAATTCTAATATTTATTAGTGTAAAAAAACCAAAATCTATTTTAAAATTGATTTTTATATTGATTATATTTTTTACTGCAATACCTATTTTTACTGCATTGATTAAGAATTCATCTGAATTAGTATATAAATGGATTTTCGCTGGTTTTGATGAGATAGTAAAACTTTTACAAGGAGATAACGTAGGCTATTTTCAAACTGCTTCAAATTATTTCGTAAGACTTCCTGATAGCGTGCATATTATTTTTGGTACGGGAAGAAGAATATTTGGGTTGGGACTTGGGTTAGGTTCGGATATTGGATATATAAATGACGTGTGGCTTGGAGGAATAATTTTCACATCTATAGTTTATATTGCTATCATTACATTTTATATAAAAGTCTATAACAATCCCAATAAAGTAGGTAAGTTTATTAGTTTATTATTTGTTTTTACTTTTATAATACTTAATATTAAAGGTACTATTATTTCAAATAATGATTTTATTAATTTGAGTTTTTTACTTACTACTGTATTTATATTGGATAAAAAATGCAAATGTTTCACAGTCAAAGATTAAATTATAATAAAAATCCATGTGAGTATTATTAAATGTAATACGAGAAAGGTGAAGTTATGAAAAAATAAATTGTTGAGGGTGTGGTTGGTATTACATATAATTCAGCTTAGTATATCATTGAAACTCTAGAGAGCATTTAATAATGCAGGCAATTTTCAGAATATGAAGGATAGTGATTGTCTTGTTAACTTTGAAACAGAGTCTCATATAGATATAAGCATTGTTGAGCAGAACTGTTTTTGACTACCAATATTAATAGGTATTCAAGTGTTACTTGATGTTGCTAAAAAATATTGGAGGGTTAATACTAATGATAAATACTGCTAGGAATATAAATCATATCTTAAATTTCTACAGGTATCTGCAGAAGGAGTGCATAGAGCGCTAGGTGTAATATGCCATTAATGCCAATTAGACCATATTTAGCATTGAAAGCAAGCGCAAATGTGATATTTAAATATTTTAATGAACCCTTTGGCATGTCTATAAAAATTATGCGTTGTAGTAAAAATATGGACTGTACCAGTTTTCAGAAAAATTAATACTTCTTATGATAAATAACTGCATGAAGTAAGAATCTCTATCTGTATATGGTGATGGTATGCAGATAAGAGACTGACTATGTGTATCAGATCATTGTGTTGTTATAGATATAGTTTTAAATAAAGGAGTGGACGGAGAGGTTTGCAATGTTGGTGCAATAATGAGAATGCTAATATAGAAATAGTTAAACTGGTTATAAAAACAATTGGTAAATCAGAAACATTGAGTAAATATGTAAAAGACAGGCGAGATCACGATAGAAGATATGCCATTAATAATATTAAAATAACAACGTAGCTTGGATGGAAACCTCAATACACATTTGAACGGGGAATGAAAGATAGTTATTAATGGTATTTGAACAATACAGAATGGATTGAAAATATCATATCTGGTGATTATACAAATTATTATGAGAAGATGAATTCAAATGTTAGTGATGGGATTGTAGATGAAAAAGAGAATTAAAGGAAGGTAATGCATTATGTATAAAATAGCAGTAGCAGGAACAGGCTATGTAGGTCTAGTGGCAGGTGTATGCTTTGCCGAAGTAGGCCATCATGTTACCTGTGTAGATATTGATGAAAAAAAAATAAAGTTAATGGAGAGTGGAGTTTCTCCAATATATGAAGCAGATTTAGAAGGACTTATGCAAAAAAATTATTCAGAGGGTAGGCTTCATTACACCACTGATTACAAAACAGCCTACAAAGAAGCAGATGCTATTTTTATTGGAGTTGGAACTCCTGAGCAGCCAGATGGTTCTGCTAATTTAAGTTATATAGCTACCGTTGCAAGACAGATAGCTGAGACTGTGGAGAAGGATTGTCTTGTAGTAGTGAAATCTACAGTGCCAGTAGGAACTAATGATAAGGTTGAACAGTTTATTAAAGACTTTTTGCCGCATGATGGTGAGATTTGTGTTGGAAATGGTGAAGGTTGCAATAGAAAAATTAGAGTTGAAGTAGCATCTAACCCTGAGTTTTTAGCTCAAGGTACAGCAGTTTATGATACACTTCATGCTGCAAGAATCATTATTGGAACTGAAAGCAAATGGGCAGAGGAGATACTGATGAAAATATATGAGCCTTTTAATCTTCCTATAGTATCTGTAAATAGACGTTCAGCAGAGATGATAAAGTATGCTTCAAATGACTTTTTAGCTCTTAAAATATCATATATGAATGATATAGCTAATCTTTGTGAACTTGTAGGAGCTAATATTCAAGATGTAGCTAAAGGTATGAGCTATGATGAGCGTATCGGAAGTAAGTTCTTAAATGCTGGTATAGGTTATGGTGGTTCATGTTTTCCTAAGGATACAAAAGCTCTTGAGTACATTGCAAGACAAAACGGTTATGAGCTTAGAACCATTAAAGCTGCCATTGATGTTAATAAAGAGCAAAAGATTAAGTTATACAAGAAGGCCTGTAGACGTCTCATTACATTTAGTGGTTTAAAGATAGCAGTTCTTGGACTAACATTTAAACCAGGAACAGATGATTTAAGAGAAGCACCATCTCTTGAAAATGTGCCTTTATTATTAGAGCAAGGAGCAGAAATTTATGCTTATGATCCTGTTGGTAAGGATAACTTTAAAAGAAGATATCCAGAAGGGAAAAATGGACAAGGCACTATGAAATATGTTGATACTATAGAAGAAGCTTTAAAAAATGCTAATGTTTGCTTTATATTTACTGAGTGGGGTGAAGTTAAAGCTGTTAAGCCAGAGGATTATACAAAGCTAATGAAAACACCTTTAGTATATGACGGAAGAAACTTATATAATACTGAAGATATGAAAGATGCAGGAGTAGAATATTATTCAATAGGAAGACCATGTGTAAAAACGATAGAGGCTATTTCAGAAGCAGCTGCAACTAAGGAGGCGTAAAATTGAATTACAAAACTTTAGACACAACTAAAACATATCTAGTTACTGGGGCAGCAGGTTTTATTGGATTTTACCTATCCAAGAAGCTTTTAGAAAAAGGTTGTAAAGTAATTGGTATTGATAATATAAATGATTATTATGATGTAAACCTTAAGTATGAAAGGCTAGAAAAGCTTAAACCCTTTGAGAATTTTACATTTATCAAAGGGGACATATCAGATAAAAATATGTTGATGAACACCTTTGAAGAATATAAGCCAAACATAGTAGTAAATTTAGCAGCACAAGCTGGGGTACGCTATTCAATAGATAACCCGGATGTATATATACAAAGCAATATTATAGGCTTTTTTAATATCCTTGAAGCTTGTAGATATAATCCTGTAGATCACCTTGTTTATGCATCATCAAGTTCTGTGTATGGTTCTAACAAAAAGGTACCTTTTGAGGAAACAGATTTTGTAGATCATCCAGTATCACTTTATGCAGCTACTAAGAAATCTAATGAATTAATGTCTCATACTTATAGCCATCTTTATAAGATTCCAGCTACAGGACTAAGATTCTTTACAGTTTATGGACCTATGGGAAGGCCAGACATGGCTTACTTTGGTTTTGCAGATAAGTACTTTAACGGAGAACCTATTAAGATATTTAACAATGGAGACTTTGAAAATGACTTATACAGAGATTTTACCTATGTAGACGATATTGTAGAAGGAATTGAAAGACTTACTATGAATCCACCAGTAGAAGCTGTTCCTCATAGAGTATTTAATATTGGAAACAACAGTCCTGAAAAGCTGATGGTGTTTATAACAACATTGGAGAAATGCTTAAGTAATGCTTTAGGTAGAGAAGTAGTTTTTAAAAAGATATTCGAGCCTTTAAAAGCAGGAGATGTACCTGCAACCTATGCTTCAACAGATAAACTTCAAGAAGCTGTAGCATTTAAACCTTCTACTAGCATAGAAGAAGGGTTGCAGAAATTTGCTGATTGGTATGTTGGGTATTATGGTGTGAAGTAAATAATGTAAGCTAAAAAAGCAGAAGCAAGCTAGAGGCAAGACTCCTGGTGGTTAAGAATAACACGCTTTCGAAGTTATTTAATAATTGTAAGAGATTGAAATATTAAGTATGTAGATATTGATAGTTTATTAAGTAGAGAAACAATAAGGTATTGAAATATCAAATTAGGAATAAGAATGTATGATATGGTGAATATTAAGTTATAATTAAGTCTATCTAAATGCACCTGGCTCATCTATGATAAAAATGAGGACAGCAGAGTTGAATAAGGCTATAATGGGATATTTAATAAAAAAATTAGTTATAAAAGTAGACTTTAAAAATCACTAAGGAAACTAAGGTTATGAATATAGGGAGAAAGCAATGGGAAATAACAATAAATCCAACAAAACAAACCCTAAAAGAAAATTAAAAAAGCCAATAATAATTTCGATTGCAATCATATTCTTTGCTCTAATATTCTCAGTAGGGTTCTATGGATATAAACTATACTCCAATATAGAAAAAGTAACTCCAACTGATGAAGAATTAGGTTTAGCTCCAAAGGAAGAACAACCTGTGGAGAAAGAAGTAGATTATGGTACTTTTAATTCAGGGGATAGATTTATAAACATAGCTTTGTTTGGAGTAGATAGCAGAAATTTATCCAATGACACAGGTACAAGAGCTGATAGTATTATGATTTTATCCATTGATAGAGAAAAAAAATCTATGAGTCTTGGTTCTGTAGCTAGAGATACCTATGTTAATATTGAAGGCTATGGCAAGGATAAGGTTAATCATGCCTATGCTTATGGAGGACCATCTTTCTTAGTTAAAACTTTAAATCAAAACTTTGATTTAAATATTAGTAATTTTGTTGTGGTAAATTTCTCTGGTATGGCTGAAATTGTTGATAGGTTTGGTGGAGTTGAAATTGAAGTAGATGAAGAAGAAATAAAGACTATTAATGGATCTATAAAAGAAATTGCTAACCTTAAGGGAGTACAGTGCGATAATATTACTTCTAGTGGAGTTTTAAATTTAAATGGTATACAAGCGGTTGCCTACTCTAGGATAAGATCTACAGCAGGAGGAGACTTTAAAAGAACTGATAGGCAAAGAGAAGTATTATTAGCCTTAGCAAAAAAGAGTAGTAATGTAAAGGCTACAGATATTTTACCAATAATAAATCAGTTATCTTCAAATCTTAAGACAACTCTTAGTGTTTCAGATATGGTTAGTATTGCCACAGAAGTACTAAAAGGTGGGTATCAATCTAACATGCAAGAGAGAATGTTTCCAGAGGCTGAATACTCTGGTGGAGATATGATAAATGGAATATATTATTATGTAACAGATTTAGATAAAGCTAAAGAAAGTATGCATGAGTTTTTCTTTGGAGAATAAGTCCACTTTGGAAGGATGATACTGTAAGTTTTGGGAAAATATAAACAGCAGAAATGCTGTTTTTTATTTTCAAAGTCTCTCGCAAGACCCCTCGGCAGACTGTGCAAAAATCAAAAATATATGCAAGTTATGAACATTTTTAAGAAGATAGCTTGCCAACTTTTACTTAACTCAAATAAAGATATTAAATTTTTTGGCTATAAAGCTTTACTTATGGTAAAATATAACTAATGGACACAGATAATAAGAAGTTGGGTTATTTAGGGGGAGATAGTTATGAATAGGTTCAAGTTTAATAATTTCATAAAAAAGATATTAGTAATGGTGTTAGTTATTTTAGTAATTAATGAACCGTTAAATGCATATGCAAGACCAGGTGGAGGCGGTGGTGGAAGTTCATCTGGTGGCGGCGGAGGTACAAGTTCATCTAGTGGTTCATCTAGTAGCCATTATAGAGGAAGCAATTACAGAGGACGTAATAGTAATATAGTAGATATAATAATTTTTGGAATAGTTGCTTGCTCTGCTTCAGCAGGAGTTGTCATATTGAAAGTAAAATTAGGTAAAAAGAAAAGTGAGAGTATTGCAGCTATAAAGGGTTTATCTAAAAGTGATGACAATTGGGATTATAAAGAAATAAAGAAAGATATAGAAGAGACATTTTATAAGATAGGGATTGCATGGATGGAGAGAAATCAAGATTTAGCTAGAGAGTATATAAGTGATAAATTGTATGATAAACATAAATCTCAAACTGAATGGATGATGGTAAGAAAAGAAAAAAATATTCTAGAAAATATGACTTTGCTAGGAGCAAAACCTATAGGTTTAAAAGATTGTGAAGGAATTCAGAATGACAGTTTATGGGTTCATATGAAAGCAAAATCAATAGACTATACAATAAATGAAGAAACTAATGAAGTAATAGAAGGACAAGACTATAAAAGTGTTCATTATCAGGAATATTGGAAATTTATAAGAAAAGAAGATAGATGGGTATTAGATGAGATAAGACAAATAGATGATATTGATGATTTGAATTTCTTCAAAATAGAAGTACAAAATAAGAAGGAGTAAAATTAATTAGGTACCCTAGTAGGAATGGTATATATCTACTAGGGTACCTATTATAAATAAAAGGCATTTATCTATATTTTTAGTAAGGCGCACTACATGCTAGTGCAATTATAAAGAAGAATACATATATAGCAACGGTAAGAATGATTGAACCTATGAATCCAAACAATGACCATTTACCTATTGCATCTGAACTTCTTGGTTTTTTGTCCTTCCATATAAAATAAATTATTATTCCAACTACCGGGAAGCAACAACCTATTATGTTTGCAATAGTGTCAGGCTCATCTTTTATTATTGGCTGGCCATAATTATATGAGTTCTGGTTATTATTCATTGATTGTTGGTTATTTGGATTTGTAGCATTGCCACATTCAGGACAGAAGGTGACGTTATCTGGAATTTCTTTTCCACATTTAGAACAATACATATGCGAGTCCTCCTCAAAATTTAAGTGTATTTTTTTATTTACTTATTGGTTTACCACAGTGTATACAGAATTTAGCATCAGTACTTATTATCTTATGACAGTAATTACAAAGAATTTCGTTTTCGTCCATATTTGAAGCAGCGTTTATATCACTCCCTATAGGAGTACCACAAGTTGTGCAGAATTTACTGTTAGGGATAAGTGGTGTCTTACAGTTTCTACAAACATTACTCACATTGTCTAGGAGAACTTTTTCATTAAAGTCCATAGGATTTGTGATAACCTTCTTTTTAAATATCAATTTACTAATAAGTAAAGTTAATACAACAAAAACTATAATTATTGGCGAATACTTAAATGTTTCCCAAATGAAAGAACCAAGGCTAGTTAAATAATTATATTCATCAACGATACTCCATATAAAAACTTGGCATAAATTATATAATATATTTGATACTATAATTCCAAGGTTTATTAATATTATTTCAATAACTAAGTCTTTAGTTTTAGATTTGTTTTTGAAATATAAGCCTACAAAGTAGGATATTAGAATTGCAATAATATATACTCCGTTATGACATAATCGCAATATTAAATAGGGTACATCATCTATGAGCATATCATATTTACATATATCTATAAACAGACCTAAAATTGGACCTAAAAATAAAAAAATGCAAGTACTTAATCCCATTTCTATAATGTTTGAGGAATTATACCCTATAAACACTAAAGTTGCTATGAGAAATGACATTATAACCTGATAAAGAAATGTATCAATTTTTACAAAATATAAAACTAAAAATGTAATTATAGCTAAAGAAGTGGCAATGGCAAGACAAATTATTTTTTTAGTTTTAATGGATTTTTTATCATTATTAATCATTCTATTTAATTCCTCCAACGAGACATATACTATAAGTGCCTCAAAAATTTTTGTAATTTAGTTCCATGACTATAACCAAGTTTCGCGATAAAGATAATAATATATATTGTAGCAATGCCAGCTAAAATACCTGTAATTAGCCTTCTTATATTTGTACTTGTCCACTTTCCTAAATATTGTCCTATACCATCAATTCCGATAGGTATAAGTAGAACAAAACTAAACACCAAAGGTATATCTATGAAAAATGCCATTACAATTGCTATAAGGTATCCTATTAATATACCAGTGCAACGAGCACAAATAGGAAACTGCTTTCCTTTATAAAAGAACGAACGCTCAGGTAGCTTGTGACATATAAAAAGATAGTCAAGTATTTTCATATTTCGCTTTTTCCCTTTCTTACTAAACCCTTACATTGTACTCTAGGTAACGCAATATATATTAATTATCGATAATTCCTAGAGAAACTGATGTGGTTATTAAAAAGTAGTAGCTAATATAATAAGCTACTACTTCCTTTAAAACTTTATCCGATGACTACCCGCCCTAATACTCCCATCTTCTTTTTATGAAACTCCGCCTCACATGCGTTCGGTGGAGTAAGTTCCACTGACCAAAT
>DAMAVY010000080.1:0-10170 GCA_032077725.1 Clostridium sp.
ATAAATGGATGTAATTTTATAATTTTCTCATATGGTTGATTTAATTATCAATAGATTCTTCCATATGCTCTATACCTTTGTCATCAATCTTATAATTTCCTCTGTCTGATTGTTTTTTTATAAGACCCTTTTTCAATAATTCTTCTAAACAAGTCTTTACAGTCCTCATATCTCCTTTTCTATCACCCAAATTAGCTGCTAATCTTATCTTTGTTACACTCTGTGGTGATGCTTCTCTATTTTCATAAAGAAAGCTTAATATATCTTCTTTAATTTCTGTTTCATTATACTTCATTGAAAAATCCTCCTATTTGTTCCTTGGCATATTGCTAATTATACCTCAATAGGATAAAAATTAACACAAATAACTTTATCATCATACCCATATTAGTGAATACCCTATTTAGTATAATGAAAATAAACTAAATATTTACAAATAATCAGTCATAATTAAGGATTATTTTTATATAGATATAATAGAATTTAATTTGGAAGTTATCTATATATAAAAATTAAACTCCTACTACTCCTATGTGTTTTAATTATTTTGTAACTAATTAACAAGGATTAATATAACGTAGCACTACAGAACTTCCAATGCTACTAAATTAAAAGCATAGATAGCTCACTAATTCAAACTTTAATCATACTTCAAGTGAAAAGTATGTAATAAAATTTAAGGAGAGCCTAGTAGGAGTTATAAAATAAGCTGGGATGTAGATCTAAAATCCACATCCCAGCTTTTATTTACTTATCCTAAACTTTATATTTAAAATATCTTAACCTATATGCATTCATGGCAGTATATCCAAGCTTATCTACTAGCTTATAATTTGCAACGGCACCCACTGCTGCTCCAATAAGTGGAACCAGTTGCAACATTTTAGCTATATCTATATAATCTCTATACTCTTGCTGAAAAGTTCTCCAGTCAAAGTCATCTTGGTTTTTAGGTAATGTACTTATATAATCATCCCAATTGTTTAGTATGTGAAATACTTCTATCCTTCTTTTATCACTACTAAATGCAATTTGAAATATATAAAGCAAATATAATCTCTCCCTATAGTCCTTTGTGTCAAATCCATATTTACTCGCTATTTCATATAAAAGTTTTATTTTTATACTAATTAAGATTGGGAAGTCTGCAAGTCCCACAACTAAGCCAGCAGCACCTGTACTTGCACCACTTATTGTAGCTGTTTTTCTATAAAGTTGAATTTTTTCCTTTACAAGTATTTCTCTTTCTAAGATGAAGCTATCAAGTAGTGGATCTATAGTTGTATACTCAGATCCCCAAATAACTACTTTAACCATATTCTTTATTACTTCTGTCACTACTTCGTGAAACTTTTGTGGAATGAAACTATTCATTTTATCCTGTGTTTTTTTTGAAATATTATTCACAAAACCAGGTTTCTCTAACATTTTTTTCTTCCATTGCTGCAATTCATTATATATAATCTGTTCATATGTATCCATATTATCACCTTAATTCGTAATTATTTAATCATTGTATCATAGTTTAACTATCACTCCTATAATATTCCCGAATATCTCTAATTAATATCAATAATCATATATAAAGTACTTAATTATTGCTTTAAAAAAGAACAGTCTTCACTGTTCTTATTTTTTACATTTACATTTTTCACAGCACTCTATTGCATTGTTCATTAAACTTTCTGTCATACATAAAACACTACACATTAATTGACGATTTGAACAAAGTATATAATTTAGTAATTCATTATTTGTACACTTTAAGTATTGTGTGTTAGATGAAGTACTTTGACAGTAAAGTAGAAGCAATATTAATACTAGTAGATTCACATCTCTTCTTCCGCAAGCATTTTCTGTATTTGCTTTTGCCCCTGCAACAGCACCAAGAACTGCTAGAAAATTTCTCAAATTGTCACAATTATTTCTATTATTATGATCATTATGATTATTGCATTGGTTGTTAACATTTTGGTTAGTGTTTATATTTCTATTACGGTTGATATTTATATTATCGTTAGTATTTATATTATCATTGGTATTAATATTTCTACTTATAGTTTCCTCAGTTATTACATCATTTTCAATCAAATCATCGTTAAAGTCATTGCTAAGATTATCGATATCTCCCATCCCAAACTCCAATAATATTACTTTACTTCATATTATGTAAGATACCTTAAATAAGTCACTACTAAAATAAATTTTTAATTTAAAATTTCTATTTAAATGCCTACCTATGTAATAGTAAACTAAAAAATCATAAGAAAAATAAACAGCTATGATTTTATTAATAAAAGCCTGAGTTTTTTCACTCAGGCTTTACCACGTTCTTATTAAATTTACCATGTGACATTTATTATTTTTACTTTTTAAGTTTAAAATATTAAAATCACATTTGATTATAATTCTACTTTATTTTTTCTAAAAACTTATACTGCCCTTGATTATGAACTTGATCGAGTAGATTATTATACAATGCTTTTAGTTCTTCAGGTGTTGTCATGCCTATCTTATCCAAATCGTCTGTATGCTCTTTAAAATATAATTTTGTGCTTATATATTTTCCATGTACACTGTCTAATGCATAAAGTATTTCTTTATCATTTAAATCTATTTTCATCTCATCACCTCTAATAATGTATATTCTATACAAATCTTTTTTTTCCTTCAACTCTTAAAATAAAGTATAAAATTTAATTCAAAGTATAATTTGTACTATGAAAATTCATTATTTTAAAGTTTTTAATTATGATATTATTCCTTAACCCAATAACTACTACAATCATTTGCTCTATTTAAAAATCCATATTCAATTAAAGCTCTTCTTAAAGTTGCATAATCCTCATATATCCTTGATAGTATTCTATTTATCTCTTTCTCAGTATAAATTTTGTCCTTAGTAAAAATTTTCATTATCTCTTCTAAAACTATAATTTTCTTCTTTTCCTTTGAAGGATAATTCTTTAAAGCTCCATTTTCATCTATATAATTCGATATAATCTTTAGTTTTTCTTCATTTGTAATATTAAATCTATCATCCACAGTAGTTGCTGTTTTATGTGCATCACAGATAATTCCACTGTCTAGTTTATTTATCTTCTTATTGGTATTTTCAGATAGGAGCTCCATCATTGCAAGATATAGTTTTGCCTGTTTCTCCTTCTCTCTTAATTTATAGCGATGATTTCTTATAGTTGATGTAGCAACCCCTAATCTACTAGCTATCTCTTTATCTGATATACCTTCTGCAAATTGTTTTAGAAGTTCTCTTTGTATCTCAGAAACTCCAGTGAAGGTGCCATTCATTTCTAAAAGATAACTAAGCATTGAGCTATGTCTTTTTTCTATATTAATCTCTGCAGCCTTCCAAGCTTCATAGAACTCCTCGCCTATTTTATATACTCTTCCCACCTGAAAAGCATCATCACAAATTAAACACCTAATAGTGTTTCCTTCCTTAATGTATCCTTTTTTCACTTCATCAATAGTTGCATTCCAAAAGCATTCATTAGTCTTTGTATCTTCTACACTTTTTGTATCCTTATTTTTTATATCATTAGTTTTTGTTTCGATAGTTTTTACTTCATTTTTCCCCACAATAATCACACCTTTATTAATTAATATATATTATAATTTTGATTCTTATATAATTATAATATAGCAATAATTGCTTTTTGTCTATATGTTTTTAAATTGTGTTTATTAATTTTAATATTAAGTTTGAAACTATCGCCTAAAAAAGACTATATTCTTTAAGTTTAATTATGTACCACTTTGCCTTTGGATCTAAATTCTTTTAAAGTTAAGATTTCATCTACAATTAATACAACTAATAATATTGAACACATTATTAGCCAAGATGGGTATAATGCTTTATACAAATCATTTATTACATATACCTGCAAATACTTAACTCCAATGAAGGTTAACACTGTCCATGCAATGGAAAATTCTAAACATATAATTCCCTGAAAATTATATTTAAGCATTGAATAATCCCAGTAATCTTTATGAAAATAAGTCCTCATAATTACCCCTGTTATGTATTCAACGGTGGTTGGGATTATAATACACATAGGAATTAATAAATATGTATTCATATTAACTTTATAAGAAAGAAATATTAATAGAGACATGGCTATAGCATACATAGGTTTAAAGGGTCCATTTAAAAATCCATCCTTTTGAAAGTGCCCTCTAATAGCATAGCAAAATGCATTTTCAAATATCCATCCTATGAAGCCATATAAAAAGAAATTTAACGCGAAATACAATAGTGAATCTGTGAAATTCATAAATATACCTCCTTTTAAGAGTAGTTTTACCCAAATTTATAGATATATTCTAAGAATTTCATTTTATATTTAAGCAACAAAAACACACCACTTACCTGAGAAAAATAAAACTAAAAAGGTGATTTCTGCCCATTACAGAAATCACCTACATGATATTAACTAGATCTTTTTAATTGTCCTTACAGAGATATTCTTTTTTTAAGTTTACCTCTATTTCACTTTTCTTACTACATCTATTACACTACCATCTCTATATTCAACTATAGCGATAACCTTGTCATCATACTCTATTTTTTCAGGTTGTCCTACTATACCATAGGCCTTATCCTTTAACTCTTCTATAGTTAATACTGGTATGGTTGAATCTTTATATATTTCTATAAGATCTTTTCTTCTTGGATTAATTGCAATTCCGATCTCAGTAACTAATACATCAATACTTTCACCTGGTGTAATAACTGTATTTACTGCGTCTACAACGCAAGGTATTCTACCTCTTACAAGTGGTGATACTATTACAGTAAGCTTTGCACAAGCAGCAGTATCACAGTGGCCACCGGATGCACCTCTTAAAACTCCATCAGAACCAGTCATAACATTTACGTTATAGTTTGTATCAATTTCTAGGGCTGATAAAACTACTACGTCCAACTTATTTGCAATACAACCCTTGTTATGTGGATTTGCATAGAAGGAAGCATCTATTTCATGATGCATTGGATTTTTAGAAATAGATTCTACTCCTGTTAAATCAAAATCTTGAACATCAAAGATATTTTTAATTAATCCCTCTTCGTGCATTTCTATCATGGGTCTTGTTATTCCACCTAGTGCAAAGCTAGCCACAATGCCTCTATTTATCATTTCTTCTCTTATAAATCTACTTACTGCTAAGGTTGATCCTCCAGTTCCAGTTTGAAGTGAATATCCATCCTTAAAATATGGTGAGTTTATTATTACCTGACTTGCATATTCTGCAATAAGAAGTTCCTTTGGATTCTTTGTGTATCTAGTAGCACCAGATACTATACCAGATGGATTTCCTATAGCTTCTACCACAACTACATAATCTACTTTTTCTTGAGATATGCTTGCAGGCATATTAGGGAAAGGTACTAAACAATCTGTAATAACAATTACCTTATCTGCATAACTTGCATCCATTTTTGCATATCCTAATGAACCACAGTTTGCTTTTCCTCTAGAACCACTTGCATTACCATACTCATCACAAGATGGTGCTCCTAAAAATGCCACGTCAATTTTAATTTCACCATTTTCTATAGCTCTTGCTCTTCCACCATGGGATCTTATTATTACAGGTTCCTCCATAAGACCACTCGATAATGCATCTCCAAGCTCTCCTCGAAGTCCACTAGTAGTAATCTTTGTAATTACTCCAGATTTTATATGAGGAATAAGGTGCTCATGGATACTACCTAATGAGCTTGAGGCTAAGGTTAAATTCTTTATTCCAAGGCTTGCAATAAGATCTACAACCTGATTTAAAATATAATCTCCCTCTCTAAAATGATGGTGAAAGGATATGGTCATACCATCCTTTAATCCACTCTTAACTATAGCTTCTTCTAAGCTATTTACTAATTTATCATCCCCTGGTTTTACAGGCATAACCTTAGGTGCAGATTTTATAACCTGTCCAACCCTTGAAAAAGCTCCCTCAAATAGAGGCTTTCCACTTAATACTTCCTCTGGAATCTCTCTTCCTATAGTATTCTTCATCTTATAAGTCCTCCTTATATACACCTGCAGCCTTGGCAAGCAGTAGTACTCTTTCGGCTCTCTCAATAATAGGCTTATCAATCATTTTTCCATTTAAAGCTATAACTCCTAGGCCTCTTTCTTCAGCATCCTTAGCAGCTCTTATAACGTCTTTAGATTTTTTTATTTCCTTTTCTGAAGGAGTATATATCTCATGTACTGGCTTAATTTGTCTTGGATTTATTACAGATTTACCATCAAAGCCAAGTTGTTTTATAAGCTTTACTTCATTTTTAAAACCTTCATCATTGTCTACATCTGAGTAAACTGTATCTATGGCATAAATACCTGCTGCTCTAGCTGCTATAAGAATTTGAGTTCTTGCAGCAAATAATTCTTGACCATCAGGATATCTTTGTGTCTTTAGGTTAGTTACATAATCCTCTGCACCTAAAGCCATGGCAATTAATCTCGGACTTGCTGATGCAATTGCATAGGCATTTACAATTCCCAGTGGACTTTCAATAGCTGCCATCATTTTTGTACTTCCTACTTCTCTACCCCACTTTATTTCTGCTTCTTCAATTGCTTTTTCTACTTCCCATATATCTTCTTTCTTTTCTGTCTTTGGAAGTCTAACTACATGTATACCTGCTCTAACCATAGCTTCTATATCATCTTTTCCAAAAGGGCTATCTAAACCATTAATTCTAACCACAAGCTCAGTTTTACCATAATCTATAGTTTTTAGTGCATTATAAACCAAAAATCTTGCAGCATCCTTTTCAGCTAAGGCTACTGAATCCTCTAAATCAAACATTATAGAATCAGCGTTATAAATATACGCTTCCTTAATCATACCAGGGTTGCTTCCTGGAACAAACATCATAGTTCTTCTCAAACGTTCCATTATTCCATCGCCTCCCATTTATAATTTTCTTTTATTCCTGCTGATCTATATGAAGCACATTGAACTCTTGCTTTAATAACACAATCTAAAGCACCTTGATCTGTAGCTATAACTCTTACATTATCCATTTTAAGTGCTTCTAATGTATTTTTAATAACCTTTCTTATCTGTTTTCCAAATTGCTTTTCAACTGTGCTATTAAGTTCTATTTCTATGCCTTCATTTTCCATAGGTTCAATGATAATTTGAATATCACTAGACTCTAAAGTTCCTGCTACTGAATTTTTAATAGCTTTCATTTTTATTCCTCCTAATGTCTACCAAAGTTTTTTTTGATTTTTTCTACTAAAGCGACTCCATCCTTAGACTTAAAATATTCATAAGTTGTAAAAGGGACCATTTCTTTCAAACTAGATAAAAGGCCTTCCCTTATGCATTCTCTGACCTTTGAAGCACTTATAACTTCACCATTTACTCGTAATCTAGGTATTACCACACAGTTAATACCCCGTTTTTCAAGGCTACTTTTCATCACTTCATTGTAGATCTTTGTAACCTCATCGAAAGGTTCTTCACCTACATATCTCACATTTATACCTAAAGAATTAATTATATAGTGAGTAAATATATTAAGGTCAAGTTCTGCATGTATTCTCACTACAGATTCCTCTTCCTTAATAAAGTAAGAAGGGAAACTAGCCCTTGATATAATATAATCACCAGACTTATGAACAATCACATTATCCAAATGTTCTGTCCCTCGTTTTACCAGCTCATATCTAACATGAAAGGGAATAACAGAGGCGTCCTCAGAAACTACAAAGACATGTAAAATATCATTTCCTTTAGCTGCTTCCTCTATTAAGTATTGATGTCCTAATGTAAAGGGATTTGCATTAACTACAATTGCAGCAATACTATTTCCTAACACTCTTTTTCTTGAGAGTTCCCTTACATAATCCCCAATACCATTTTTTCTATTTTCCATAAAAACAACTAAATCATCCACTCTATCTATTTCATAAAAGCCCATGTCCTGAAAAGTTTTAGCGAATTTCCCTTTGGTATATAAAAATATATGTGTATACCCTCTCTCATATTGCTCACTCACTAGTTTAGATACGACCTTATTCATTAGCCCAAGCCCTTGATAGGATGAATTAACAGCTAAGCACCTTAATGTGTTTTTAAAAAAGGATCCTGTGGCTATTAACTTTTCACCTTCAAAGATACCTATGGTATATTCTAAATTCTTATCTAATTTTATTCCTTCATTATGCAAAAATAATTCTAATTCTTTCCTAGCTTCAAAATCTTTTAAAAAAATTCTCTTATCTGTTATTCCATAATCCATTTATATTTATTTCCTCCACTATTAATAGAAAAAGTTACTACAAGATTCCATATAAGTAGCAGCTTCACTACACATAACATGCAAATTCATAAGTTTCATTTTTCTTCTAATAATGCTATCTTTAAATTCTTAAATAATTTTCCTACATTTATTTTATTTCGATAATTCCGTTACAACTAACTCATAAGAAAAGTTTAAATGCCTTTTTATTATATCTTCAATATCCTTATCATTCTTCTCTGCAATTGCACGGAATATTTCTCTATGTTCTCTTAATCCTTCTTCTCTTCTCTTATACTCAATCATAGATATATCTCTAAATCTCTGATGGTATTCTTTCAGTTTGGTTATCATTGAGGCTAACCTCTTCATCCTACTTGCTTCATAAATTTTCTCATTAAACTCAGCAAATAATCTAATTACTTCCTTAACCTCTCCTTCTTTATTTTTTTCTTCTGTTAAATCTAATAATACTTCAATTTCACTTATTTCACTCTCAGTAATATTCTCCATAGCTTTTTTTGCTGCTAGTACCTCTAGTGTAAGTCTTATCATATATATCTCATCTACCTCATTAATGGTAATTTTCTTTACCATTAAGCCTCTTCCAGAGACATTTTCTAATAGTTCCTCTTGTTCTAACCGCTTCAAAGCATCTCTTATAGGAGTTCTACTAATATTAAGTTTTTCTGCAAAAGTCTTTTCTATTATTCTTTCGCCAACGGGAATTACCTCCTGTATTATGTTTTCCTTTAAACATTCATAGACTATTTCCCTTATAGGCTTATTTTGATTAAAATTAATACTCTTTTGAATCTTGTCCATATATCCCATCTTCAAAAAATCCTTTCTTTTGAAAATTTTTGTATGCTCCACTGTCAATTATTAATATCTTTAATTAACAATAAACCTGTATTTCAAAGAAGTAAAAAAGTTTTTAAAAACTTTTTTACTTCTATTTATTGAAAATGTATGAACAAGTTAATTAGATATTACAGTGGAAATGCTCCTGTAAAGGCTGCTGCTGCAACAAATATTACAAATATACCAGTTGCCCATTTTGCTGAATGTCTTTGCCATTCTCCCATATCTACACCTGTTAATTGTAATAACAAGTATATAAACGCTACTAACGGACTTAATAAGTGGAAAGCCTGACCCATTACTGAAGCTACTCCAATTTGTAGAGCTGTGAAGCCATATGCTGCACCAGTCTGTGATAATATCGGAAGTACTCCATAGTAGAATGCATCATTTGATAATAAGAATGTACCAGGTATACTAATAATTGATGTTATTAGTGGGAAATGTGAGCCCAGTGCTGAAGGTATAAGCTTAGTTAAGCTTAATGCAATAGCCTCTGCCATTCCTGATTCTGTTAATATTCCCATAAATATACCTGCTGCAAGAACCATGATTATAACTTGTATAGCATCCCCAGCTTTTTCTTCTATAAGCTTTCTTTGAAGCTTTAATGATTTGTAGTTAATTATAAGCGCTAATGCTGTTCCTATTTCAAATATAACTACTGCAGGAAGAATTGATTTTACTAGAAATACAACTACGATAAGTGTCAAGATAAGGTTTACCCATATAAGCTTAGGTCTTTTTAAAGCTCTTGCTTCATCACTAATCTCAGCCTCTGAAGCTCTAGCAATTTCATTCATAGTTGCTTCATCTATTTCAGTATGTCCTAGTCTCTTACGTTCTTTTCTTCCTAGAACATAAGCTACACCTATTACATAGATTACTGCAATTATCATTCCCGGAATTAATGGTTTTAATATTTCTCCTCCTTCAAGGTTTAAGGCCGACATAACTCTCGCTGTAGGTCCACCCCATGGAAGAAGATTCATTATAGAGTTTTGTAGTATTATTATTGTTGC